>NZ_PSVF01000020.1:0-61751 GCF_002931975.1 Rathayibacter sp. AY1F3
GTGTGCGGACGGGGAGGCGGGGGCGGGGAGGATCGCTCCTCCCCACCCCCGCCCGACGGATCAGAGTCCGACGTCGCCGGCCTTGAGGAAGCCGGAGTCGACGAGGACCGACTGCACGTCGTCCTTCGTGACGACCTGCGGCTCCAGCAGGTAGGACGGGACGACCTTCTCGCCGTTGTCGTAGGTCTCGGTGTCGTTGACCTCGGGCTCCTCGCCCGCGACGATCGACTGCACCATCTGGAAGACGCGGTCGCCGAGGGTGCGGGTGTCCTTCCAGACCGTCATGGACTGCTCGTCGGCGAGGATCGCCTTGACGTTGGCCTTGTCGGCGTCCTGGCCGGTGATGACCGGGTAGTCGGCGCCGGGGGTGTAGCCGGCCGACTTCAGCGAGGCCTCGATGCCGATGGCCAGGCTGTCGTTGGGGGAGAGCACGACGTCGACCTTCTGGCCGCCGGTGTAGAAGGACGAGAGGCGGTTGTCCATCTCGGACTGCGCCTTGTCGGAGGCCCAGCCCTGGATGCCGATCGAGGCCCAGTCGTCGTCCGACGCGGGCGACTTGCCCGAGGGGACGGTGAGCTTGCCGCTCTCGATGTAGGGCTGCAGGACGTCCCACGCGCCGGAGAAGAAGAACTTCGCGTTGTTGTCGTCGGGGCTGCCGGCGAAGGGCTCGAGGGTGAAGGGGCCCGCGGCGTTCTTCAGGTCGAGGGTCGACTCGATGTACTGGCCCTGGAGCTGGCCGACCTTGTAGTTGTCGAAGGTCGCGTAGTAGTCGACGTCCGCGGTGCCGTTGATGAGACGGTCGTAGGCGATGACGGTGGCGTTCTGCTTCTTCGCCTCGGCGAGGACGGGCGCGAGCGCCTCGCCGTCGATCGCGGCGATGACCAGGATCTTGGAGCCGCCGGCGATCTGGTTCTGGATCTGCGAGATCTGCTGATCGGTCTTGTTGTCGGCGTACTGGAGGTCGACGGTGCAGCCGTCGCCCTCGAGCTGCGACTGGAGGCCTTCGCCGTCGTTGATCCAGCGCTCGAGGCTGCGCGTGGGCATCGAGATGCCGACGGTGCAGTCGCCTTCCGCGCCGGCGCCGGCAGCGGCGCCTCCGGAGTTGGCGGGGCTCGCGGAACAGGCCGCGAGGCCGAGGGAGATGATGCCGGCGGCGGCCAGCGTGGTGATGCCGCGGGAGAACTTCATGGAGTGCATTCCTCTCTGAAAGCAGTGTCCGAGGGAGAGGACGACAAGAGGCGTGCACGTGTGGCGCACGTCGTCGTGTCGTCGCCCGGGAGGGCGGGAGAGCCCCGAGGGGCTTTGTCCACGGAGAGAACATATTCCTTCGATCGGGGGGAGTAAAGCGCGGGCGGCGAATTTGTCCAGGCGATGCCGAAATGTGATCTTCGGGACGTCGACCCCCGCCGTTGCTGGGGGAGAACGCTCTCACCGCTCGGCTCCCGCCCGGCTCCCGCCCGGCTCCCGCCCCTCCGCCGGGCGCCCCCCGCCGCCCGCGTGAGGGAAACGCGAGGACTCCGGGCCGGGCCGTAGGGGAACCGTGAGGACCGCTCCGACGGGCCCCCGCGAGGTGTTGCATCGCTTCCTGTGCCGCTTCCCGGCAGGCGTCCGGTCCCGGGCGTCGTCCGCTCCCCGGATGGAGTCCTCCGTGCTCGACCTCGCCTACCTCCTCGGCGTGCTCGCCCTCTTCTCGCTCATCGCTCTCGCCGCGAAGGGGGTCGAGCGGCTGGGCGGACCGCCCCCCTCGGCGACCCGCGGGACCCGCGAGAAGGAGGCGGGCCGGTGATCGTCTTCGACGCCCTCGCGGCCGTGCTGGCGCTCGCCGCCGTCGTCTACCTCGTCGCGGCCCTGATCCGACCGGAGCGCTTCTGATGGATCCGCTCCTCGCCGTCCTCCAGGTCGCGACCGTCGGCCTGGCCGTCGCCCTCCTCCACCGCCCCCTCGGCGACCACATGTTCCGCGTCTACACCTCGACGCGCGACCTCGCGCTCGAGCGCGGCGTCTACCGCCTCATCGGCGTCGACTCCGCGGGCGAGCAGAGCTGGCGCGCCTACCTCCGGGCCGTGCTGGCCTTCTCGCTCGTCGGCGTGCTCCTGCTCTACGGGATGCAGCGCCTCCAGGCGGTCCTGCCCGGCTCCCTCGGCCTCCCCGCGGTGCCGGAGGGGCTGGCGTTCAACACCGCCGTCTCGTTCGTCACCAACACCAACTGGCAGTCCTACTCCCCGGAGGCGACCCTCGGCTTCGCGGTGCAGCTCGGCGGCCTCGCCGTGCAGAACTTCGTCTCGGCGGCCGTGGGCCTGGCCGTGGCGGTGGCGCTGATCCGCGGATTCGCGCGCCGCTCCTCCGGAACGCTCGGCAACTTCTGGGTCGACCTCGTGCGCGGCACGCTGCGCCTCCTGCTGCCCCTCGCGGTGGTGGCGGCGGTCGTGATGATCGCGGGCGGCGTGATCCAGAACCTGAACGGCCCGCTGACGGTGACCACGCTCACCGGCGGCGAGCAGAGCATCCCGGGCGGCGCGGTGGCCTCGCAGGAGGCGATCAAGCTGCTCGGCACCAACGGCGGCGGCTACTTCAACGCCAACTCCGCGCACCCGTTCGAGAACCCCTCGGCGTGGGTGTCGCTGCTGCAGATCGTGCTGATCCTCGCGATCCCGTTCTCGCTGCCGCGCACCTTCGGCCGGATGGTCGGCGACGTGCGGCAGGGGTGCGCGATCCTCGCGGCGATGGCGACGATCTTCGTCGTGTCGCTCGCGGCCCTCACCGCGCTGGAGGCGGCGGGCGGCGGATCCGCGGCACAGGCCGCCGGAGCCGCGATGGAGGGCAAGGAGACGCGCTTCGGCATCGCCGGCTCCGCCCTCTACGCGACCGCCTCGACGCTCACCTCGACCGGCGCCGTCAACGCGATGCACGACTCCTTCACCGCGCTCGGCGGCATGCTGCCGATGCTCAACATGATGCTCGGCGAGGTCGCCCCCGGCGGCGTCGGCTCGGGCCTCTACGGGATGCTCGTGCTCGCGGTGCTGGCCGTGTTCGTCGGCGGGCTGCTGGTCGGCCGGACGCCCGAGTACCTGGGCAAGAAGCTCGGCCCGCGCGAGATCAAGCTCGCGAGCCTCTACATCCTCGTGACGCCGACGCTCGTGCTGGCCGGCACGGCCCTGAGCTTCGCGATCCCGGCGGTGCGGGAGGACGTGGAGAGCACGTCGATCCTGAACCCCGGGCTGCACGGGCTCTCGGAGGTGCTCTACGCCTTCACCTCCGCGTCCAACAACAACGGCTCGGCGTTCGCGGGGCTGACGGCGAACACGCCCTGGCTCAACACGGCGCTCGGCGTCGCGATGCTCCTCGGCCGCTTCCTCCCGATCCTGCTGGTGCTCGCCCTGGCCGGCTCGCTCGCGGCGCAGTCGCCGGTGCCCTCCAGCGCCGGCACGCTGCCCACCCACCGGCCGCAGTTCGTCGGCCTCCTCGTGGGCGTCACGGTCGTCGTGACCGCGCTCACCTACTTCCCCGTACTCGCGCTGGGCCCCCTGGCGGAAGGACTGCGACTCCGATGACCACTGCACTCACCGAGGCCCCCGCGGAACCCGCGCGCCCCACCCGCGCCGCCCTCGGGCCGCGCCAGCTCGCCTCCGCCCTCCCCGGAGCGCTGCGCAAGCTCGATCCGCGCCTGATGTGGCGCAACCCCGTGATGTTCATCGTCGAGGTCGGCGCCGCGCTGACCACGGTGCTGGCGATCGCCGAGCCGTTCCTCGGCGGGCCGGAGGAGTCGGGCGGATCGACGGTGCCCGGCACCTTCACGGCCGGCATCGCGATCTGGCTCTGGCTCACCGTGGTGTTCGCGAACCTCGCGGAGTCGGTGGCTGAGGGCCGCGGCAAGGCCCAGGCCGAGAGCCTGCGCGACACCCGCACCAGCACTCCGGCCCGGCGCGTGGCCGACTACGACCCCGCGGACCCCTCCGCCCTGTCGGCCCGCCTGGTCGAGGTCTCCTCGGCCGAGCTGCAGCTGGGCGACGTGGTCGTGGCGGAGGCGGGCGACCTCGTCCCCGGCGACGGCGACATCGTCTGGGGCATCGCCTCCATCGACGAGTCGGCGATCACGGGCGAGTCGGCCCCGGTCGTCCGCGAGAGCGGAGGCGACCGCAGCGCGGTGACGGGCGGCACGCGAGTGCTCTCGGACCGGATCGTGGCGCGCATCACCTCCCGGCCGGGCGAGACCTTCGTCGACCGGATGATCGGCCTGGTCGAGGGCGCGTCGCGGCAGAAGACGCCGAACGAGATCGCGCTCGACATCCTCCTGGCGAGCCTCTCGATCGTGTTCGTCGTGGTCGTGCTGACCCTGAACCCGATCGCCTCGTTCGCAGGAGCCTCCGTGAGCGTCCCGGTGCTGGTCGCCCTGCTCGTCTGCCTCATCCCGACCACCATCGGCGCCCTCCTCTCGGCCATCGGCATCGCCGGCATGGACCGGCTCGTGCAGCGCAACGTGCTCGCGATGTCAGGCCGGGCGGTGGAGGCGGCGGGCGACGTCACGACGCTCCTGCTCGACAAGACGGGGACGATCACCTACGGCAACCGCCGCGCGGTGGCGTTCCTCCCCCTCGACGGAGTGGCGCAGGCCGCCCTCGTCGACGCGGCAGCCTCCTCCTCGCTCAGCGACCCGACGCCCGAGGGGAAGTCGATCGTCGACCTCGCGGGCGACTCGGGCCGCCCCGCCGCCGAGCCCGCTCAGGCCGCCGTGGTGCCGTTCACCGCGCAGACCCGGATGAGCGGGCTCGACCTCCCCGACGGCTCCTCCATCCGCAAGGGCGCCGGCTCGGCCGTGCGCGCCTGGGTGGAGGAGGAGGGGCCGCTGCCGTCCGCGGTCGCGGCGCGCCTCACGGTGCTCGTCGACGGCGTCTCGGAGAGCGGCGGCACGCCCCTCGTCGTCGCGGTGAAGGACGCCCACGGCGCCCGCCTGCTCGGCGTCGTGCACCTGAAGGACGTGGTGAAGGACGGGCTCGCCGAGCGCTTCTCGGAGCTGCGCGCGATGGGCATCCGCACCGTGATGATCACGGGCGACAACCCGCTGACCGCGAAGGCGATCGCGGCGGAGGCGGGAGTCGACGACTACCTCGCCGAGGCGACCCCCGAGGACAAGCTCGCCCTGATCCGGCGCGAGCAGGAGGGCGGCGCGCTGGTCGCGATGACCGGCGACGGCACCAACGACGCCCCGGCCCTCGCGCAGGCAGACGTGGGCGTGGCGATGAACACCGGCACCTCGGCGGCGAAGGAGGCGGGCAACATGGTCGACCTCGACTCCGACCCCACCAAGCTCATCGACATCGTGCGGATCGGCAAGCAGCTGCTGATCACCCGCGGCGCGCTCACCACGTTCTCGATCGCGAACGACGTGGCGAAGTACTTCGCGATCATCCCGGCGATGTTCGCGGGGGTCTTCCCCGGGCTCGCGGTGCTGAACGTGATGCAGCTGCACTCGCCGGCCTCGGCGATCCTCTCGGCGATCGTGTTCAACGCGCTGGTGATCGTCGTGCTGATCCCGCTCGCGCTGCGCGGAGTGGCGTACCGCCCGGTCGCCGCCTCGCGCATCCTCAGCCGCAACCTCCTGGTCTACGGGCTGGGCGGAGTGATCGCTCCGTTCCTCGGGATCAAGCTCGTCGACCTGATCGTCGCCGCGATCCCCGGCTTCTGACCCGTCCGTCCCGACCACCGAAGACAGAGAGAAGAGACCATGTTCCGTCCCTACGGTGTCGCGCTGCGCGCGATGATCGTGCTCACCGTGCTGCTGGGAGCGGCGTACCCGCTCGCGGTGCTCGGGATCGGGCAGCTCGCCCTGCCCGCCCAGGCGAACGGCTCGCTGCTGCGCCAGGACGGCGCGGTGATCGGCTCGTCGCTGATCGGCCAGTCGTTCACGGACGCCGATGGAGCGCCCCTGCCGGAGTGGTTCCAGTCGCGTCCCTCCGCCGCGGGCTACGACGCCGCGGCCTCGACCGGCAGCAACCTCGGCCCCGAGAACGCCGACCTGGTCGCGTCCGTCGAGGAGCGCCGGGCCGCGATCGCCGCTTTCGAGGGCGTCGACCCGGCCGCTGTGCCGGCCGACGCGCTGACCGCCTCCGCCTCGGGGCTCGACCCCGCGATCAGCCCCGCCTACGCGCAGCTGCAGGCGCCCCGCGTCGCCGCCGCCCGCGGGCTCGACGTGAGCGCCGTGCGCGCGCTGGTCGACGAGCACACCGCGGGCCGCGAGCTCGGGTACCTCGGCGAGCCGACGGTGGACGTGCTCGAGCTCAACGCCGCTCTCGCGCGGCTGTGACCGCTCCGGTGGCGCCTCCGGCTCGTAGAATCGCGATCGGCTCGTCGGGACCGTCCGATCGAGCGGATCGACGCCGGTCCCGCGAGCCCGGGACGCCCCGGAGCCGCGAGCACGAGGGGAGGCCGGGAGCATGACGAAGGGCCGCCTGCGCGTGCTCCTCGGAGCCGCGCCCGGAGTGGGCAAGACCTACACGATGCTCGAGGAGGGCCGCCGGCTCGCCGCCGAGGGCCGCGACGTCGTGGTGGCCGTGGTCGAGACGCACGGCCGCTCCGCCACCGCCGCGATGGTCGAGGGGCTGGAGGTCGTGCCGAGGAGGGCCGTCGAGCACCGCGGCGTGCTGCTCGACGAGATGGACCTCGACGCGGTGCTGGCCCGCCGGCCCGACGTCGCGCTGGTCGACGAGCTCGCGCACACCAACGCCCCCGGCTCCCGGCACGAGAAGCGCTGGGAGGACGTGCGGACGCTCCTCGACGCCGGCATCACCGTCTTCTCGACCGTGAACATCCAGCACATCGAGTCGCTCAACGACGTCGTGCACGCGATCACCGGAGCGCCGCAGCGCGAGACGATCCCGGACGCGGTCCTCCGCGCCGCCGACCAGATCGAGGTCGTCGACCTGGCGCCCCAGGCGCTGCGCGACCGCCTCGCCGACGGCCGCGTCTACCCGCCCGAGCGCATCGACGCGGCGCTGTCCAACTACTTCCGGCTCGGCAACCTGACGGCCCTGCGCGAGCTCGCGCTGCTCTGGCTCGCCGACGAGGTCGACAGCGCGCTGCGCGACTACCGCGTCGAGCACGGCATCGACAGCACCTGGGAGGCGCGCGAGCGCGTGGTCGTGACCCTCACCGGCGGGCCGGAGGGGGAGACACTGCTGCGGCGCGGCGCGCGGATCGCGGCCCGCGCCTCCGGGGGCGATCTGCTCGCCGTGCACGTGGTGACCCCCGACGGCCTCCGCACCCCACGCCCGCACGTGCTCGAGGCGCAGCGGGTGCTGGTCGAGAAGCTCGGCGGCAGCTACCACCAGGTGGTCGGCGAGGACGTGCCGCGCACGCTGGTCGAGTTCGCCCGCTCGGTGAACGCGACGCAGCTGGTGATCGGCGTGAGCAGGCGGAGCCGTCTCGCCTCGGCGCTGACGCCCGGCACCGCGTCGACGGTCATCCGCGAGTCCGGCAACATCGACGTGCACATCGTCAGCCACTCCGCCGCCGGGCGCACCGCGGTGCTGCCGAGGCTCGACGGGGCACTGACGCTGCGGCGCCGCCTCCTGGGACTGGCCCTCGCCCTCGTGGGCGGCCCGCTGGTGACCTGGCTGCTCTCGAGCCTCCGCAGCGACGAGTCGATCACGAGCGACGTGCTCTCGTACCAGCTGCTGGTGGTGGTGGTCGCGCTGGTCGGCGGCCTCTGGCCGGCCCTCTTCGCGGCCGTGCTCTCGGGGCTGACCCTCGACTTCTTCTTCGTCGATCCGCTCTACACGATCACCGTCGACGAGCCTCTGCACGCGCTGGCGCTGGTGCTCTACGTGCTCAACGCGGCGCTCGTCAGCGCCGTGGTCGACCGCGCGGCCCGGCGGGCGCGGGCCGCCAAGCGGTCGGGGGCGGAGTCGGAGCTGCTGGCGACGATCGCGGGCGGCGTGATCCGCGGGCAGGGGGCGCTGCAGGCGATCCTCGAGCGCTCGCGCGAGGCGTTCGGGCTGACCGGCGTGCGGCTGCTGCGCGGCGGCGAGCTCGTCGCGGCCGACGGTGAGCCGCAGCCGGAGGGCGATCCCGCGCGCATCGCGGTGGGCGAGGGCGCGGTGCTCGAGCTGCACGGCCGCGAGCTGGAGGGGAGCGAGCGGCGACTGCTCCAGGTCGTCGCCGCCCAGCTGGACTCGGTGCTCGAGAACGCGGCCCTCAGCGAGACGGCCAGCTCCCTCGCTCCGCTGGCCGAGACCGACCGGGTGCGCAGCGCCCTGCTGTCGGCCGTCAGCCACGACCTGCGCCGGCCCCTCGCCGCGGCCACCGCGGCGGTCAGCGGTCTGCGCTCGCCCGAAGTGGTCTGGAGCGAGCGCGACCGGGAGGAGCTGCTCGCCACCGCCGACGAGAGCCTCACCGTGCTCGCCGCGCTGGTCACGGACCTGCTGGACGTGACGCGGCTGGAGGCGGGGGCGCTCGCCGTGGCGCTCGCTCCGCTCGACGCCGCCGACGTGGTGCTCCCCGCGCTCGACGAGCTCGGGCTCGGACCCGGCGAGGTCGACCTCGACCTCGATCCGGAGGGCCCGGCGCTGCTCGCCGACGCGGTTCTGCTGCAGCGCGTCGTGGTCAACCTGCTCGCGAACGCCGTCCGCTACGCGCCGTCCGGCACCCGGGTGCGCGTGGCCGCCAGCGCCTTCGGCGGGAGCGCGCAGCTGCGGATCGTCGACCACGGCCCCGGGGTGCCCGAGGAGCGCCGCGCCGAGATCTTCGTGCCGTTCCAGCGACTCGGCGACGACGACAACCTCACGGGCCTGGGCCTCGGCCTCGCGCTCTCGAAGGGGTTCACGGAGGGGATGGGCGGCACGCTCGAGACGGAGGACACTCCGGGGGGCGGGCTGACGATGGTGGTGACGCTGCCGCTGGCGCCGGAGACTGCTGCCGCTGCTCCTGCGGTTCACGTCGCTCCGGCCGCCCCGCACGACGGCGGGTCGGGCACCGCTCCGCACGAGGACTCCGGAGGAGCCGCATGAAGATCCTGATCGCCGACGACGACCCGCAGATCCTGCGCGCCCTGCGCATCACGCTCACCGCCCGCGGATACGACGTGGTGACGGCCGGCGACGGCACCGAGGCGATCAACCGCGCGGTGGACGAGCATCCGGACCTCTACATGATCGACCTCGGCATGCCCCGGCTCGACGGGGTGGAGGTCATCCACGGACTGCGCGGCTGGACGAGCGCGCCGATCCTGGTGGTGTCGGGGCGGACGGGCGCGGCCGACAAGGTGGGCGCGCTCGACGCCGGCGCGGACGACTACGTGACCAAGCCGTTCTCGATGGACGAGGTGCTCGCGCGCATCCGGGCCCTCTCGCGACGCGTGCAGCCGGCCGACGGCGAGCCGCTGGTCGTGATCGGCGAGGTGACCGTGGACCTGGTGGCCAAGAGCGCAACGCGGGACGGCGTCTCCGTGCGGCTCACCCCGACGGAGTGGCAGGTGCTCGAGATCCTCATCCGCAACGCGGGCAAGCTGGTCACCCGCCGCTCGCTGCTGGCCGAGATCTGGGGCCCCGCGCACGTCACCGACACCGGCTACCTGCGCCTCTACCTCGCGCAGCTGCGCAAGAAGCTCGAGCCCGACCCCGCACATCCGCGCCACCTGCTGACCGAGGCGGGCATGGGCTACCGCTTCATGCCCTGACCGGCCTGTGCCCGGCGGGGGGAACCCCGGACCGTCGAGGGAGCCCGCTGGTCGTGGCTCCCGCGACCGTCAGGGGTCCCCTCGGCGGAGGAGGGGCGCCCGCAGGTCACCAGTCGTGGACGGTGCCGTCGGCGAGGCGGTTGAAGGGCAGGTACGCGCGCACGTAGGGGTACTTCCCGGCGGCGTCGACGTCGAGCTCGACGCCCAGCCCGGGGGCGTCGCCCGGGTGCAGCCGTCCCTCGCTCCAGGTGAACGACTGCTGGAAGACGCTGTCGGTCCGCTCGCCGTGCTTCATGTACTCCTGGATCCCGAAGTTGTGGATCGCCAGGCCCAGGTGCATCGCGGCCGCCATGCCCACCGGGGAGACATCGGTGGGTCCGTGCATCCCGGACTTGATCTGGTACTGCGCGGCGTGGTCGAGGATCCTCCGGAGGTGGGAGACGCCACCGGTGTGCGTGACCGCGCTCCGGATGTAGTCGATCAGCTGCTCGCGGATCAGGAGCTGGTAGTCCCAGACGGTGTTGAAGACCTCGCCGATCGCCAGGGGCGTGGTGGTGTGCTGCCGGACGAGGCGGAGGGCCTCCTGGTTCTCGGCGGGCGTGCAGTCCTCGAGCCAGAAGAGGTCGTACGGCTCGAGGGACTTGCCGAGGGCCGCGGCCTGGATCGGCGTCATCCGGTGGTGGCCGTCGTGGAGGAGGGGGAGCCCCGGCCCGAACTCGTTGCGGACGGCCTCGAAGACGCGGGGGACGTGGCGCAGGTAGGCGCGGGTGTCCCAGTCCTCCTCGGTCGGCAGACCGCCGCGCTGCGCCGGCTCGTGGTCGTAGCGCACACCGGCGTTGCCCTCGAGGACGGCGTTGGAGGCGATGCCGTAGATCGAGGTCAGCCCCGGCACCGCGGTCTGCACGCGGATCGCGCGGTACCCCTGCTCCTGGTGCTCGCGGATGCTGTCGAACAGCTCCGCGTCCGTCCGCCCGGACGCGTGGCCGTAGGCGAGCAGGCCGGTGCGGGACGCGCCTCCGAGCAGCTGGTAGAGCGGCATGCCGGCGGCCTTGCCCTTGATGTCCCAGAGGGCGGTGTCGACCGCCGCGATCGCCGCCATCGTGACCGGCCCGCGGCGCCAGTAGGACGACCGGTAGAGGAACTGCCAGGTGTCCTCGATGCGCGAGGCGTCGCGACCGAGGAGCAGCGGCACGACGTGGTCGGCGAGATAGGAGACCACGGCGAGCTCGCGGCCGTTGAGGGTCGCGTCGCCGAGGCCGGTCAGCCCGTCGTCGGTCGTGAGCTTGAGGGTGACGAAGTTGCGGTCGGGACTGGTGACGACGACCTCGGCCTTGTCGATCTTCATGGGATGCCTTTCGTGGTGGGGGATCGGGTCAGGGGTTCCGGCCGGGAGCGCGGTCCATCGAGAACGCGGCGGTCGAGAGGCCGGGCGCCACGGGCGCGGCCTGTCCCGTGCTCTCGCGGCGCTCGGCTATCTCGGCGACGATCTGCGCGTGCCGGCGGTCGGTCAGCGGGTAGAACGCCATGATCAGCACCGCGAGCAGGGCCGCGACGGCCGGGATGAGGCCGGCGGCGGCGCGGATGCCCCACTCGGCGTGCTCGCTCTGCTCCGCGGCCCCGGCCACGTAGCCGCCCCAGGCCAGCGCGTACGCGGCGAGGGCGCCTCCGACCGCCTGGCCGGTCTTGCGGGTGAAGGAGAACAGGGCGTAGATCGTGCCCTCGGAGCGGATGCCGGTCTTCCACTCCCCGTACTCGACGGTGTCGGCCTCGATCGCCCAGACGAGCATGTTGACGAGCTGGATGCCGACGTAGGCGAGGACCAGTCCGCCGAAGCCGACCGCCACCGCGTCGCCCGGGGCGAGGAAGACGACCGTTCCTCCGCTGATCAGGACCGCGACTCCGGCCATGTAGGCGTTGCGCTTGCCGAACCGCCGCACGATCGTCGGAATGAGGGCGGCCAGGCCGAAGGTCAGGGCGAGCTGGATGAGCGACATCGCGGCGTAGAGCTGGACCGATCCGAGCACGTCGCGCAGGTAGTAGAGCTGCACGGTCTGGAGCGCGAGGGTCCCGGTGAGGAACAGGAACGAGCTGAGGCACAGGAAGAGCAGCGGCCGGTTGGAGCGGAGGGTCGTCATGCTCTGACGGAACGTGACGTGCGCGACGTCGCGCTGGACGCGCTCCTTCGCGGTCAGGATCGTGAAGAGGTAGAGCGCGGAGCCGACGACGACGAAGCTCAGCGTGACGATCGAGAAGAGCGACTGCAGATCGGCGCCGGGGACGACCAGCGGGGCCATGAAGGTGCCGAGCCCGGCCCCCACGATCGCGCCGCCGATGGCGCGGGCGCTGGCGAGCTTCGCGCGCTCGGTGCCGACCTGCGTCATCGCTCCGGCGAGTGAGCCGTAGGGGATGTTGACGAGGCTGTAGGCGAGGCCGAGCGCGGCGTAGCTCAGGTAGGCGTAGAGCAGGGTTCCGCTCTCGCCGATCTGCGGGACGGAGAAGGTCGCGGCCGAGAGCAGCAGGAGCGGGACCGACCCGAACATCAGGAAGGGCCGGAACTTGCCGAAGCGCCTGCTGTAGGTGCGGTCCACGACCCGGCCGGCGAAGACGTCGGCGAACGCGTCGAAGATCCGCACGACGAGCAGCAGCGTGCCCGCCGCGGCCGCGGAGATCCCGGCGACGTCGGTGTAGTAGACGAGCAGGAACATCGTGGCGGTGGTGAAGGCGAGGTTGTTCGCCGTGTCGCCGGCGCCGTAGCCCACGATGCTCAGCTTCGAGAGCTTCTCAGCGGCGGGCGCTCCGGGCGCGGTGGTGCGGGGGATCATGCGGGCTCCTTTACCCGGGCGCGGACCCGTCGGGGATCCGCGCCGCATCGAGACGGTGCGAAGGTGGCAATCGGTTGCCGACGGTGCCGGAAGGCACCGCGCGGAGAGGCGGGGTGGAGGTCTAGGCCGCCTGAGCGGCGACCGCGGCGACGAGGGCCGGGTCGTCGACGAGGCGCGGGTCGACGAGCCGCAGCAGCGCCTCGAGGGGCCGGGCGGAGCCGAGGGCGCGGTCGAGGGCGGGGCGCTGCGCGTCGGGCAGGCGGTCGCCCTGGAGCAGCAGTGCGATCCAGTCGGCGACGGCACGGAGGGAGGCGGCTCCGCCGTGTCCGCCCGCGCGCTCGGCGAGGAGCACGGGCACGATCCGGATGCGGAGCTTGGCGGTCGCGTCGGCGCCGATCTGCTCGAGCCGGTGCTCGATCCGGGGGTTGCCGAAGCGCTCGAGGAGGGCGGCGCAGTAGGCGTCCGCGTCGAGACCGGCGGGGAGGCCGGCCGCCGCCTCCGCCCAGAACGCCTCGACGGCGCTCCGGCAGGCGGGGTCGGCGATCGCCTCCGCGACGGTGGCGAGGCCCCGCCGGCGGCCGGTGGCGGCGAGGAGCGTGTGCGCGCCGTTGAGGAGTCGCAGCTTGCGCCGCTCGAAGGGCTCGATGTCGTCCACGAAGCGGGCTCCGGCGCGCTCCCAGGCGGGCCGGCCGGCGGGGAAGCCGCCGCAGAGGACCCAGTCGCGGAAAGGCTCGGTCACGACGGACGCGGCGTCGCTGATGCCGGTGAGCTCGGCCGCCGCCTCCCGGTCCGCCGCCGTGGTCGCCGGGGTGATCCGGTCGACGGAGGTCGACACGAACGAGACGGTGCGGTCGATCCAGTCGGCGAGCGACGGGTCGAGCCGCTCGGCGAGCAGGAGCAGTCCACGGCGCACGAGAGGGCCGTTGCCGGAGAGGTTGTCGCAGGGGACGACGGCGAGCGGGCCGGAGCCGGCGTCGCGCCGGGCCGCGAGGCCGAGGAGGAGGCGGCCGAGTGCGGTCGCCGGCGCTCCTCCCGATCGGAGGGCGTCGAGGTCGCTCCGGACGGCGGGGTCGTCCAGGTCGGGGCCGCCGTCCGCGGCGAGACGGTACCCGGCTTCCGTGATCGTCAGCGTGACGATCGCCGTCGCCGGAGCCGCGACGAGCTCGACGAGACGCGCGACGTCCGCGCCGTCGACCGCCTCGACGATGCTGCCCACGACCGTCGCCGAGTCGCCCTCCGGTCCGCGCTCGATCAGCGTGAACAGGCCGTCCTGCGCGGCGAGCTCCTCGGCCGCGCGGGGGCTCCGGCCGGTGAATGCGGCGATGCCCCACTCGTGGTCGTCGTCGACCGCGTGCGTGTACCAGGCCTGATGCGCTCGGTGGAAGGCGCCGAGGCCGAGGTGGACGATGCGGACGGGAGCCGCCGGCAGGCCCGCGGACGCGCGATCGAGCGCGCCTCCTCCGCCGTGCCCGCTCACAGCTTGAAGACCTTCCGCGGCTGGGCGTCGACGAGGTCCAGGATGACGGCGCTCGCCGTCTCGGAGTCGATCCGTCCCTCGGCGACCAGGCGCGCGAGGAACGCGGCGTCCAGCCTCCGCGCCATGTCGTGACGAGCCGGGATGGAGAGGAACGCGCGGGTGTCGTCGATGAAGCCGGAGCTCCGCGAGAAGCCGGCGGTCTCCGTCACGGCGGCGCGGAAGCGCAGCACCGCGTCGGGCGCGTCGAGGAACCACCACGGCGCTCCGAGGAACACCGACGGGTAGTAGCCGGCGAGGGGAGCGAGCTCGCGCGAGTGGGTGCTCTCGTCGATCCCGAAGAGGACGAGGTGGAAGCCCGGTGCGTTGCCGAGCTCCTGCAGCAGCGGGCGGAGGGGCTCGGCGAACCGGGTCGCGACGGGGATGTCGTGGCCGGTGTCGGGACCGAAGCGCTCGAAGGTCGGCCGATCGTGGTTGCGCAGCACCCCGGCGTGGACGGTCATCACCAGGCCGTCGTCGACGCTCATGCGGGCGGACTGCAGCAGCAGGTGCGCGGCGAGGACGCGGCTGCCCTCGGCGTCGATCGTGCCGGCGCGGGCGCGGGCGAAGAGGGACTGCGCCTCGGCGGGGTCGAGGTCGACGGTCAGCGGCTCCAGCACTCCGTGGTCGGCGGAGACGGCGCCGTGGTCGAGGAAGTACCGGCGCCGGGCGCGGAGGGCCTCGAGGAATCCGGGGAAGCTGGACTCCTTCGTTCCGGTGGCGGCGGCCAGGGCGGCGACGCGCTCGGGCCAGCCGGGGGTGGAGGGATCGAGGTAGGCGTCGGGGCGGAAGGTCGGCAGCACGCGGCCCGGGAACGCCGGATCCTCCGCCAGAGCCCGATGGACGGCCAGGTCGTCCAGCGGATCGTCGGTCGTCGCCAGCACCTCGATCCCGAACCGCTCGAAGAGCGCCCGCGGGCGGAAGGCGTCGGACGCCAGCCGGGCCCCGATCGCCGCGAAGAGGGCGTCGGCGGTGGAGGCGTCGGGCTGCTCGGTGATGCCGAACTGCTCGGCGAGGATCGACTGGAGCCAGTAGCCCGAGGCGGTTCCCGCGAAGATCCGCCAGTGCGCGCAGAACGTGCGCCACACCTCCTCCGGGCCGGCGAGGCGCTCGCCTCCGGGGATGCCGAGATCGCCGAGGTCGATCCCGGCGGAGTGGAGCAGCCGGGTGACGTAGTGGTCGTGCCGGAGGAAGAGCTCCGACGCGTCGGCGAAGGGGCGGTCCTCGAGCAGGAGGCGCGGATCCACGTGCCCGTGCGGGGAGAGGATCGGCAGGTCGGCGACGCTCGCGTGGAGATCGCGGGCGATCGCCCGGGTCGTCGGGTCGATCGGCAGGAGTCGGTCGGGATCGTTCAGCAGCTTCGTCGGCACGGGGCCATCCAAGTATGGGTGCCGAGGAGTGTCAACCGATTGCCAGAGGTGTCGCACCGGATGGCGCGCCGGGCGCGGACCGGGGTCAGGAGTCGCGGCGGGGTCCCGTCGAGGCGCGCGGGACGAACTCCGTCGGCAGATCGTCGGCCCGCTCCGGAGGCTCCTCGTCGCCGAGCACCCGGCGGACCGCCCGCTCGCCCATCCGGCCCAGCGGCGCGCTGATGGTCGACAGCGGCGGCGAGGTGAAGTCGCTGCCGAAGATGTCGTCGAAGCCGATGATGCTGAGCTGCTCCGGGATCGCGACGCCCGACTCCTGAGCCGCGCGCATCAGTCCGATGGCGACCAGGTCGTTGTAGGCGATCACCGCGCCGACGCCGGAGGCGGTCACCCTCGCGAGCGCGCTCCTCCCGCCCTCGAGGGTCGAGACGCCCGGCCCGATCTCGACGACCGTCATGCCCCGCTGCGGAGCGCGGTCGAGGAGGAGCTCCCATCGCGCGGCACTCATCCACGAGTCGGGCGGACCGGCGATGAAGGCGAGGGAGCGGTGGCCGAGGGCCGCGAGGTGGTCGAGCGCGGCGTCGATCCCGGGGGCGAGATCGGGCACGATCCCCGCGACGCCGGGGACCACGCGGTTGAGGACGACGACCGGGATGCGCCCGGCCAGCGCGATGATCTCCTCGTCGCTGAGGCGGGTGCTGACGAGGACGAGCCCGTCGGTGGAGGCGGCGATGCGGTCGGCCGCCTCGGCCTCGCGCTCCCCGGACTCCTGCGACTCGGCGAGGATCATCGTGAAGCCGCGGAGCGACGCCGCCCGCTCCGCTCCGCGCACGGCGGGGAAGAAGGCCGGGTTGGTGATGTCGGCCACCAGCAGCCCGAGGGTCGAGGTGCGGCCCGTCGGCAGCGCGCGCGCCATCGGGTTGAGCCGGTAGCCCAGCTCCTTCGCGGCGGCGCGGATCCGCTGCTCGGTCGCGGCGTTCAGCCGTCCGGGCGTGCTCAGCCCGCGGGAGACGGTGGAGGGGGCGACGCCGGCGAGTCGGGCGACGTCGTAGATCGTCGTCGCGGAGCGGCCGCGGCGTCTCGCGGCGGAGGGGCCGGTGGGCGCGTCTTCGCTGGGCACGATCGCGGTCTTCTCTCGAGGGGCACGGCGGCGGACGGGGCGCCGTCCGCCGCCCATGCTGCCACAGGGCCGAGAAGCCCGCCCGGCCCGTCGCTCGCGTCCGGGTCGGGCCGGATCGGGGAGCCCGCGCTCCGGGAGGCCGCCGTCGCCGGTCGGCCGCCCACCGCTCCGGCCCCTCCAGCGCGGGTCCGCGCGGCTCCGCCCCGTCAGCTCCGCTCCGGGAACGCCCCCTCCTCGCGGATCCGCTCGTTGAGCGCCGCCAGGAACACGCCCTCGTCGAGGTCGAGCGGTACCTCGCGTCCCGTCCAGCTCGAGTAGTGGATGGCGTTGGCGAGCCGGACCCCGAGGATCCCCTCCGCCCCGGGTGCGAGCAGCGGCGTGCCGTGCAGGATGCTGTCCGCGAAGTCCTGCAGGACGGCCGTGTGCTGCTCGCCCCAGACCGACGCCGACTCGATCCGCTCCGTCGTGGAGAGGCCCGCGGTGTCGTAGCGACCGCTGAGCAGGAGGCCCACGTCCTCGGCGCTGAGGGCGGCGCTGACCTCGCGCTCGGGGGCGTTCAGCCGGGTGATCGTCGCGACCCGGGAGTCGTCGACGACGATCCGGCCGCGGTCGCCGACGATCTCGAGGCGGTCGGTGCCGATCGGGTCGTGCGTCGTGGTGACCAGTACGCCGGTCGTGCCCCCGCCGAAGTCGGCGAGCACCGTCACCTCGTCCTCCACCGCGATGTCGCGGCACCGCCCGTAGCCGGCCTTCGCGACCACCGACTCCGGCACTCCGCACAGCCACTGCCACAGGTCGAGCTGGTGGGGCGCCTGGTTGACCAGGACGCCTCCGCCCTCGCCTCCCCAGGTCGCGCGCCACGCGCTCTGGTCGAAGTAGGCCTGCGGCCGCCACCAGGTCGTGATGATCCAGTTCGAGCGCAGGATCCGGCCGATCCCGCCCTCGTCGACGACCTCCTTGAGCCGGCGGTAGAGCGGGTTAGCCCGCTGGTTGAACATGATCGCGAAGCGCTGCCCGGGACGGGCGGCGGCGGCCTCGTTCAGCTCCGCCACCTGCGCGGCGTAGACGCCCGCCGGCTTGTCGACCAGCACGTGCAGCCCGTGCTCGAGAGCGTCGATGCCGATCCCGGGGTGGAGGTAGTGCGGAGTGCAGACGACGACGGCGTCGACCTCTCCGCTCGCGAGGAGGGAGCGGTGGTCGGTGTGGAAGGACGCTCCGGGTGCGAGCGCGGCGGCCGCCGCCTCCCGGGCGGGGTCGACGTCGGCGACGGCCGTGACGACGAGGTCGCGCACCCTGCCGTCGGCGAGGAAGCGGGCGTAGGAGGAGCCCTGGGCGCCGAATCCGATGATGCCGAGGCGGACGGTGGTCATGGGAGGAGTCCTTCGTTCGGGGTGGAAAGGGGGATCCGCGCGGGCGCGCTCGGGGCGTAGGCGGCCTGGACGATCGCGAGCGACCTCGCCGCCTCGCGGGGCGAGATCCAGAAGGGCTCGTCCTCGCCGAGGCGGGCGTAGAAGTCGTGCACGAGCAGCTCGTGCGAGGCGCCCCAGTACGAGCGCCCGCCGGATCGGCGCTCCGTGTCCGGGACGACCTCGACGGATCCGTCGTCGCGCCGCACGGTGAGGGCACCGCGCAGCGAGACGGTGGCGCGCTCGGTGCGCAGGCGGAGCTCGACCGGCTCGTCCCACGCGTTCGCCACGGTCGCGTAGAGGACGCTGCGCGCGCCGGAGGCGTGGGTGAGCACCAGGTCGGCGGTGTCCTCGACCTCGATCGGAAGCAGGCGCGTGGAGGCGGAGCCGTTCACCGCGACCACCTCGCCGAGGAGCCACTGCAGGAGGTCGATGGTGTGGATCGCCTGGTTCATCAGCATCCCGCCGCCGCCCTCGGCCCGCATCCCGCGCCAGGGGCGGTCGAGGTAGTAGCCGGGAGTGCGGTGCCAGAGCACGGTCGCGGCCGCACCCGTCACAGCGCCCAGGGAGCCGGACACCAGCAGCTCGCGGAGGCGCTGCACGGGCGGGTTGTAGCGGTTCTGGAAGCAGACGCCGATGCGCGCCCCGCCCCGCTCGGCCGCGGCGATCACCTGCTCGCCCTCGGCGACGGAGGAGGCGAGCGGCTTCTCGAGGAGCACCGCGACGCCGCGGTCCAGGGCCGCGACCGCCAGCGCGGCGTGCGTGCTGTGCGGAGTGCAGACGTGCACGACGTCGGGGCGGACGGAGTCGAGCATCCGGACCGCCTCGGGGAAGCCCGGCACCGCGTGCCTCTCGGCGGCCGCGGCGAGCCGGCCCGGGTCGGTGTCGCAGACCGCCACCAGCTCCGCGCCGGGCGCCGTGCCGATCGCCGCGAGGTGGACGGAGGAGATGTCGCCGCAGCCGATCACCGCCGCGCGGACGCTCATCGCAGGTCGATCCCGAGCGAGGAGGCGAGCCCCCGGAAGGCCCGAGCGGCCACTCCGAACGACTCGGGGCCGGAGAATCCGCCGAGGGCGTCCGTGATCGCGAGGTGCGGCTCCAGCGAGGCGACGCCCGTCCAGCCGTCGTCGCGCAGGGCGGTGAGCGTCTCGCGCAGCTGGCCGTCGCCCTCGCCGGCGGGCACCACGGTGCCGGTCGCGGCCACCGCGTCCTTCACCTGCAGGTAGTCGACGTAGGGCCGCAGCGTCGCCCAGCCGTCGTCGAAGGGCCGCACCCCGCACTGCACGAAGTTCGCGTTGTCCCAGGCGAGGCGCAGGGCGGGCGAGCCGACGGACTCGACCAGGTCGAGGATCCGCTCGGGGACGTCGCCGTAGATGTCCTTCTCGTTCTCGTGCAGCAGCACCACGCCCTCGCGCTCGGCGCGGTCGGCGAGCCTGCGCATGCGCAGCAGGACGTCGTCGCGGATGCTCTCGACCGGCACTCCCTCGCCCCGGTAGAACGAGAAGACGCGGATGCTCGGCGTGCCGAGGGCGTGCGCGGCGCGGATGACGCGGTCGAGGCGCGCGACCTCGAGCTCGGGGTCGAGGGCGACGTCGACCTTGCCGATGGGCGAGGCGACGGCCGAGACGGACTGGCCGCCGCGCTCGAGCACGGCGGCCAGGCGGGCGAGGCGCTCGTCGTCGAGGTCGACGATGTTCCGGCCCCAGGCGCTGCGCACCTCGATGCTGTGCGCGCCGAGCGCTCGGAGGACGGCGACCTGGACGACCGGGTCGGGGTCGATCTCGTCGCCGAAGCCGGAGAGGGTCCAGGGCGCGGGGTTCTCGGATGCGGTCGTCGCGGGTGCGGTCGTCGCGGGTGCGGTGGTCACGGTGCGTGCCTCGTTCTCGTCGTCGGGAACCGGCGGGCAGGAGCGCCGCCGTGCCACGACCATACGCGTATTGGCAACCGATTGACAAGATCGGAGGCACGCCTCTACCGTCGGGGGCGTTCCGGGCCGCGGAGACGCCGGCCCCCACCGAGACCGGGAGGACTGCCGTGACCAGGATCGGCGTGCAGGCGATGATGCTGAAGGACGCGTTCGCCTCGGCGGGCGCCTTCGCGACGCTCCGGGAGGTCCGAGCGATCGGCTACCGGTCGGTGGAGATCTCGCAGATCCCGCTGACGGCGGCCACCGTGGCCGAGCTGCAGCGGGCGCGGGACGAGCTCGGCGTGGAGATCGCGGCGATCTCGGCGGGCCTGGCACCGGAAGACTCCCCGGGCGCCGCGCTCGAGGGCGGGCTCGCCGGGATCGTCGCCGACGCCCGTGCGCTCGGCACGCGCACGGTCCGGATCGGCATGCTGCCCGCCTCCGCGGCGGCCTCGCCGGCCGCCCTGCTCGACTTCGCCGACCGCTGCCAGGCCGCCGCGGCGAGGCTCCGCGACGACGGGCTGCGGCTGCTGCTCCACAACCACCACCACGAGTTCGCGCGGCACGACGGCCGCCTCCTGCTCGACGTCGTCGCCGAGCGGGCTCCGCTGCTGGGGCTCGAGCTCGACGTGCACTGGGTGCAGCGGGGCGGGCTCGATCCTGTGACGACGCTGCGCCGGTACGGGGAGCGCGTCGCCCTGGTGCACCTGAAGGACTACCGGGTCGGGCCGCCCGCCGACATGTCCGGCGGGTGGTCCGTGCACGCCTTCACCTCGAACGTGCAGTTCGCCGAGGTGGGGGAGGGCAATCTCGACTTCCCGGGGATCATCGGGACGAGCCTCGCGCTCGGCGTCGACCACCTCCTCGTCGAGCAGGACGAGCGCTACGAGCGGAGCGCGCTCGACTGCCTGCGGATCTCGCACGACAACCTCGTCGCGATGGGGTTCTCGGACCTGTTCTGAGGAGCGGCCGAGGCTCCTCCCCAGGGATCGGAGCGGCCCGTAATTCACTGATCAGGGGCCTGGTTCCCCGCCGCGCAGGGCGCGACGGCATGCTCGACCCGTCGACGGAGGAGGTGGCGGCGATGGTCGTTCCGGACAGTGTGCTCGGCGTGACGGCGCTCGTCGCGCTGGTGCTGCCCGGGGTGCTCCACTCCTCCGTGCGGGGCGGCGGGTCCCGCTGGACGACCGCACGGTCACCGCGCGCCTGTTCGAGGCGGTCCTGGTGAGCATCGCGCTCGACGCGGCGTACCTCGTCGTGGCCGGCGAGGAACTCCTCGCATCCGGGCGCAGCCCCGGAGGAGAAGCAGCCGGATCCGCCGGGGTCCGCCTCCGCTCCGCGGAGCGGAGGACAATGGAGGGACCCCCAGCGAAGGAGACCACCGTGGATCAGCCGCGCATGAACGTCGAGTCGTTCAACCTCGACCACCGCACCGTCGCCGCGCCGTACGTGCGCCTCGCCGACGCGAAGACGCTGCCCGGAGGCGACCACCTCGTCAAGTACGACGTGCGCTTCACGCAGCCCAACCGCGGGCACCTCGAGATGCCCACCGTGCACTCGCTCGAGCACCTGTTCGCCGAGAAGTCCCGCAACCACTCCGACCGCGTGATCGACTTCTCGCCGATGGGCTGCCAGACCGGCTTCTACCTGCTCCTCTCGGGCGAGCCCGAGCTCGCCGAGGTGCTCGGACTGGTCGAGGCGACGCTCCAGGACATCACCGAGGCCGACGAGGTCCCCGCGGCCAACGAGACCCAGTGCGGCTGGGGCGCCAACCACTCCCTCGAGGGGGCGCAGGAGGCGGCGCGCACGTTCCTCGCGCACCGCTCGGAGTGGGAGACGGTCACCGCGTGAGCACGGCGATCGTCCTGGTCGCGATGGACGAGGAGGCCGCGCCGTTCCTCGTCGCCGCGTCGAGAGCCTCCGAGCCGCGCGCCGTCGGCAACGCGCTGCAGTGGGAGCTCGAGCTCGACTCCCGCGCGGTGCTGCTCGTCCGCACCGGCATCGGCCTCGTCAACGCGGCCGGCGGTCTCACCGCAGCGATCCTTCGGGAGGCCGGCGAGCGGCCGCTCGTGGTGAGCGCGGGGACCGCCGGCGGCCTGGGCGCCGACGTCCGCGTGGGCGAGGTCGTGATCGGCGCCGAGTACGTGCAGACCGACGCCGATGCGCGGGCGTTCGGCTACGCGCTCGGGCAGGTCCCGGGGATGCCCGCCCGTTACTCCGGGGACGACGCGGCGCTCGCCGCGGAGCTCGAGTTGCCCGAGGGGCCCCGGGTGCGCCGCGGCGTGATCGTCTCGAGCGACGTCTTCGTCTCCAGCGCCCACGTGGACCGCGTGCGGAGCGACTTCCCCGGCGCGCTCGCCACCGACATGGAGTCGGTCGCGCTCGCGCAGACGGCGCACGTGCACGGGCTGCCGTTCGTCTCGGTCCGCGGGATCTCGGACCTCTGCGCCCCCGGCGAGTTCGAGGCGCACGTCGACGACGCGGCCGATCGCTCCGTCGCCGTGGTGCGGGCGCTGCTCGTCGGGCTGGGCGACCGGGACTGACGGACGGGCGGCCCTCCGCGACTGCGCGGAAGGGCCGCCCCGGGGGTCAGTCGTTGCCGACGTGCTGGTCGCCGGCCTCCTGGGCCTTGTCGACCTGCCCGGCGAACTTCCCGCCGGTCGCGGAGTCGGCGGCGTCGCCCGCCTTGTCGAGTCCCTTGTCGGTCAGCTCCTCGCCCTTGTCGCTGCTCGCGGCGTTCTTCGCCTTGTCCGCGAGTCCTCCGAGATCCACCATGGGGTCGTTCCTTCCGTCGATGAGCGCCCGTCGAGCAACGGGCCGTCGCCAGTCTCCGCCGCTCGGCGAGGGTCTGCGCGGGGGTTGCGGCTCACGGCCGCGCCGAGGACGATGCGCCTCCGGATCCGCTGTTCCCCCCGGAGCCGCCGACGCGCCAGAGTGAGCGGTGCGCCCCCGCGCACCGACCCCAGGGAGACCCGATGAAGTACATGCTGATCATGCGCGCGACCGATGCGGCGAAGGAGGCCTACGCCTCGATCCCGTTCGACGAGATCATCACCCGGATGGGGCAGTACAACGAGGCGATGATCGAGGCGGGCGTGCTGCTCTCGGGCGACGGCCTGGCCGACGACGTCGCCTCCTCCGGCTTCGTGGTCGACTTCTCCTCCGAGCCGCCGACCGTCGTCGACGGCGCCTACGGCCCGACCGAGTCGCTCTTCAACGGCTTCTGGATCATCGGGGTCGACTCGAAGGAGCAGGCCCGCGAGTGGGCGCTGCGCTGCCCGCTGGTGCCCGGCAACCGCCTCGAAGTGCGCCGGATCACCGACGAGAGCGACTTCGCGGAGTTCGCCGACAACGAGTACGTGCAGAAGGAGGCCGGCTGGCGCGAGGACGAGGCGGCCCGCGCCTCCGGGGACTGACGCGGCGGCGGGCGTCACGCCTCCGTGACGACGCCCGCCTCGACGTGCCAGTGCCGCGTCAGCTGCACCGTCTCGAGCATCCGCCGGTCGTGGGTGACCAGCAGCAGGGTGCCCTCGTACGCCTCGAGCGCCTCCTCCAGCTGCTCGATGGCGACCAGGTCGAGGTGGTTGGTCGGCTCGTCGAGCACCAGGAGGTTCGTGCCGCGGGCCTGGAGGAGCGCCAGGGCGGCCCGGGTCCGCTCGCCCGGCGAGAGCTCGCCGACGCGGCGGCCGACGTGGTCGGCCTTCAGCCCGAACTTCGCCAGCAGCGTGCGGACCTCGGCGGTCGGCCACTCGGGCACCAGCGCCTCGAACGCGTCCGCGAGCGGCACCTCGGCGGCGAGCATCCCGCGGGCCTGATCGATCTCGCCGATCGCCACGCTCGCTCCGAGGGAGGCGCCGCCCTCCTCCGGCTCGGCGCGGCCGAGGAGGAGCGACAGCAGCGTCGACTTGCCGGCGCCGTTGGGCCCGGTGATGCCGATCCGGTCGCCCGCGTCGACCTGGAGCGACACCGGCCCGAGCGTGAAGGCGCCGCGGCGGGCGACCGCGCCGTTCAGTGTCGAGACGACCGAGCTCGAGCGCGGGGCGCTGCCGATCGTGAAGGCGAGCTGCCACTCCTTGCGCGGCTCCTCGACCTCCTCGAGCCGCGCGATCCGGCTCTCCATCTGGCGCACCTTCTGCGCCTGCTTCTCGCTCGACTCCGCCGAGGCCTTGCGGCGGATCTTGTCGTTGTCGGGGGCCTTCTTCATCGCGTTGCGCACGCCCTGGCTCGACCACTCCCGCTGGGTGCGGGCGCGGGAGACCAGGTCGGCCTTCTGCTCGGCGAAGTCCTCGTACTTCTCGCGGCGCTGGCGGCGCGCGGTCTCGCGCTCCTCCAGGAACGCGTCGTAGCCGCCTCCGTAGACCCGGTTGGTGCCCTGCGCGAGATCGAGCTCGAGCACGCGGGTGACGCTGCGGGCGAGGAACTCGCGATCGTGGCTCACGAGGACCGCGCCGCCGCGGAGCCCGCGGACGAAGGCCTCCAGGCGCTCCAGGCCGTCGAGGTCGAGGTCGTTGGTCGGCTCGTCGAGCAGCACCACGTCGAAGCGCGAGAGCAGCAGCGCCGCGAGGCCGACCCGCGCCGCCTGCCCGCCGGAGAGGGAGGTCATCGTCGAGGAGGCGGCCGCGGCTCCGAGCGACAGGCCCAGGTCGGCCAGGACGACCGGGGTGCGCTCGTCGAGGTCGGCCGCGCCGCTCGCGAGCCAGCGGTCGAGCGCGAGGGCGTAGCGGTCGGCGATCGAGCCGTCGGGATCGGGGTCGGCCAGGGCGGAGGCGGCGGCGTCGAGCTCGGCGGAGGCCTCGGCGCAGCCGGTGCGGCGCGCGATGTAGCCGGCGACGGTCTCGCCCTCGCGGCGCTCGTGCTCCTGCGGCAGCCAGCCGACGAAGGCGTCGCCCGGCGAGAGAACGACGGAGCCCTCGAGTGGAGCCGTCTCGCCCGCGAGGATGCGCAGGAGCGTCGACTTGCCGGCTCCGTTCGCCCCGACGACGCCCACCACGTCCCCGGGGGCGACCGTCAGGTCGAGTCCGTCGAACAGGGTGCGGTGCGCATAGCCTCCGGAGAGGCCCTTGGCGACGAGGGTGGCGGTCACCGGTCCAGCGTAGGCGCGGGCGACTCGCTAGACGGCCTGGTGATCAGCCGGTCTAGGATGTGCGGATGAGCGACACGAGCCTGCGGAGCGGCGCCGGGTACTGGTACCCGGACGAGTCGTCCACCCGCCGCGCTGTCGAGGTGCTGAGCGCCATGCGCACGTACCGCGTCTCCGAGGTCTCGATGCGCCGCCGCACGCGCGAGCGGATGGCGATGGGCGAGACGGACCTGATCGCCATCCAGTACCTGCTCCGCCAGCAGCGCAAGGGCGAGCTGGTGACCGGCAAGGATCTGGCCTCGCACCTCTCCATCTCGTCCGCGTCGACCACGGTCCTCATCGACCGCCTGGTCCGCAGCGGCCACCTCGTGCGCAAGCCCAACCCGACCGACCGGCGCGGGATCGTCGTGGAGGCGACCGTCGACAGCGACGACGAGGTGCGCGCCACGCTCCAGGAGATGCACCGCCGGATGCTCGAGATCGCCGAGGACCTGGACGCCCCCGAGGCCGAGGTCGTCGTCAACTTCCTCCGCCGGATGAGCGCGGCCGTCGACGAGATCGACGCGGAGCACGGCGACGGGCACGATACGGACGAAGCCGACCCGGCGGAACCCTCCGCGGCGAAATAGCTAGACGGACTAGTAATAAGCCGAGGGGCCTATAGTCTGGCGGCATGGGTCAATTCCTCTACGGCACTCCTCCCGCCGTCATCGAGATCGAGGACCGGACCCTGGCCCACCTCCAGATCGTGATCTACGCGAAGTTCCGCCGCGACGAGCGCTTCAGCCTCACCCTCGACTCGATGCCCGAGGGCGCGCGGGGCCGCCACTCCTTCTGGATGAACCCGAACATCGCCCTGCAGTTCCACTTCGCGGGGAGCCGGCAGCCGACGATCAACCCGACCTGGGTCGAGCTCCTGATGGACGCGGCGAACAGCGGCGGCGGGCTGCGGCTGCTCCCCGAGCCCCCGTCCTGACCCGGTCCCGGTGAGGCCGACCCGGCCCGGACGACCGCGGAGCTCCCCGCACGACGGTGGATCCGCAGCACCGGCCTCCTGCGACAGCGCACGTGCCCCCGGCCGCCCCGTCTCCTAGGGTGGAGCGGGCGCCGCGGGGCGCGCGGAGGGCAGGGGACATGCGCAGGACGGTCATCGGAGCGACGGCACTGGCCGGGGTGCTCGCGCTCGCGGGGTGCTCGGCGCCCGCTCCGGCTCCCACGGTCACGGTCACCGTGTTCGCCACGGCGACGCCGACTCCGGTGCCGGACCCGACCGTCACGGCGGCGCTCCCGCAGGCGACGGCCACGGTCTTCGCACCGGTCCCCGAGGCGACGGTCACCTTCACGCCGAACGCGACGCCGGACATCCCCGAGACCGCCTTCGCGGTCGACAACGGCGCGGTTCCCGGGGCGAACGGCGAGCCGACCCGCGACGGGGAGGGGGACATCGTGAGCTACACCGTGGTGCAGGGCGACACGTTCTTCGACATCGCGCAGCGCTTCGGGATCCCGGTGCAGCAGCTGCTCCGGATGAACCCGACGATCGCCGGAGCCGGCGAGGCGGTCTACATCAATGCGGTCATCAACCTCGACGCGAGCACGCTGGGCTGAGCGGAGCGGCGAGCCGCGGAGGCGGCCGCTCAGAGCGACCCGGCTACTGGGACTTCGGCAGGACGTGGAACGCGACGGCGAGCGATCCCGAGATCATCAGGATGCCGCCGACGAAGAGGAATCCGGCGATGTCGGGCAGCAGGAACGAGTTGCCGAGAACGAGGATCCCGCCGAGGAACAGCACGAACGAGAGGACGACGCCCAGACCAGTCATGCCCTCATCGTACGCAGGTCACGGGAGCAGAAGGTCCGCGAGCTCCTCGGCACCGGACACCAGCGCGATCGTCCCGACCGCCTCGAGCGGCGATCCGTAGCCCCACTCGACCATGATCGTCGGCACGCCGTGGGCTGCGGCGCCCTGCACGTCGTGCTCGCGGTCGCCCACCATCACCGGCGCTGAGAGGTCGACGCCGAGCTCGCGGAGCCGGCGCAGCGCCTCCTCCACGACGTCGGCCTTGGCGCTGCGGACCTCGTCCTCGGAGGCGCCGCAGATCACCGTGAAGTACTGCGCCAGTCCGTAGTGCTCGAGGATGCGCGTGGCCGCCGACTCCGGCTTGGAGGTCGCGAGCGAGAGCGGCACGCCGGCCTCGGCGATGCGCGCGAGCACCTCGGGCAGCCCCGGGTAGACCGAGGAGTCGAACAGCCCGCCCGCGTTGTAGCGGCGGCGGTAGACCACGAGCGCCGCCTGCGCCTCCTCGACGGTCATCCCGCCGAGCTCGCGGAACGCCTCGAGCAGCGGAGGGCCGACGTAGGCCAGCAGCTCGGCCGGAGCGGGCACGGGGCGGCCCAGCTCGACGAAGGTCTCGACGAGGGTGCCGGTGATGCCGGGGGCCGAGTCGGTGATCGTGCCGTCGAGGTCGAACAGGATGCAGGACCAGGTGCCGGCGCGCGCGTCGAGGCCGGTGGCGGCGAGGGTCGTGTCGGACATGGCGGGCTCCTGACCTCGGAGGACGGGGTGACGCCGGCGCTGCCCCGCCGGGGGCCACACTCTACGGCCGTTCGGCGTCCAGAGCCCGTTCGACGAACGAACGGGTGACGACCTGGGCGATCGAGCCGGGGTCGAGCTGCACGGCGACGAAGTCGGCGGTGCGGATCAGCGCGAAGGCCTCGCGTCCGGGGAGGACCAGCATCTGCACCCGCGGATGCTGCTGCCGGGGGACCGCGGTGCGCACCTCGTCCGTGGAGGTGAACAGCGGCAGGACCTGCTCCCCGGTGGTCGTCGCGACGGTGCGGACGTGCGGCACGCCTCCGGGCTGGGAGCCCGTGACGTCGACCACGAGGGAGCCGTCGAGGCAGGCCTCGAGCAGCCGGTCGACGGCCTCGGCGGTGGGAGCGGCGACGAGCGCCTCCAGTGCTTCCCGAGCCTCCGCATTGCGGTACGGACCGGGTCGCGCCGGGCGTGCAGGGGGTCCGCCTCGTCGTGCCATGACTCCACGCTAACGAAGACCGGGGCGTGATCGGAATCGCCGGAACCGGTTCCCGGGAATGCGCGCGATCGGTGTCCGGAATCGTTACGGCCGTCTGCGGACACCGTGTCCTCTATTCGACGGCTGGTGGCGAACAGCTCGATTCCGCCCTGATTGCCTCCGCTTATCCTGAACATTCCCCTCGACATGGCGCGAGAAAGGGACGAATGGCGCCATTCATGGCGCACTCGATTGTGAAAGGGGGTAATGTCTCTTCCGGTCCGGGTCGAGACAGTCCGGTCCCGCGAACTCCAGGAGGAAAAGTGGCCCAGAAGATCACGCTTGTCGACGATATCGACGGAACCCTTATCGATTCCGGTGACGGCGGTACCGTCCGCTTCAGCATCGAGGGCGCCAACTACGAGATCGATCTCGGCCCCGACAACATCGCCGAGCTCCACTCGGCGCTCGAGAAGTTCGTCTCGAGCGCCCGCCGCGTCGGCTCGCGCCCCGCGGCCGCCACGAGCGTCGCGACCGCCTCCAAGAGCGACCCCAAGCAGCTCAAGGCCATCCGCGAGTGGGCGAACGCCAACGGCCACCCCGTCTCCGACCGCGGACGCATCCCCTCCGAGGTCCAGGCCGCCTATCAGGCCGCCCACAAGTAGCGGCCGCCGGGCTCTCGGCCCGGTGAGACGCCGCATTCCCGGGCCTCGCGCCCGGTGAGCGGAAGGCCCCCGTGATCCGATCGCGGGGGCCTTCGCCGTGCCTGTCGCCGCGTCTTCGCCGTGCCTGTCGCCGCGTCTTCGCCGTGCCTGTCGCCGCGTCTTCGCCGTGCCTGTCGCCGTGCCTGTCAGAACAGGCGCGTGTGGGAGTCGTCGGTGCCGCGCATGGCCTCGTAGTCGAGCACCACGCAGCGGATTCCGCGGTCCTCGGCGAGAGTCCGCGCCTGCGGCTTGATCTCCTGAGCGGCGAAGACTCCCGTCACCGGGAAGAGGTGCGGATCGCGATTCATCAGCTCGAGATAGCGGGTGAGCTGCTCGACTCCGTCGATCTCGCCGCGGCGCTTGATCTCGACGGCGACGGCGGCTCCCGAGGAATCGCGGGCGAGGATGTCGACCGGGCCGATCGCGGTCATGTACTCGCGCCGGACGAGAGTGTGCCCCTCTCCGAGGAGGCCGATCTGCTCGGCGAGAAGGCGCTGGAGATGCGACTCCACTCCGTCCTTCACGAGTCCCGGATCGACGCCGAGCTCGTGCGCCGAATCGTGCAGCACCTCGTGGATCGAGACGACGAGAGCGTCGCCGGTCTTGCGGTGCGCGACGGTCCACTGCTGCGTCACTCCCGCGGCGCGCGCCTCCTCGTCGGGCTCGCCCGTGATCAGCGTGCAGGGAGGGCTCATCCAGTTCAGCGGCTTGTAGGAGCCGCCGTCGGAGTGGATGAGGACGCTCCCGTCGGCCTTGACGAGCAGGAGGCGGGTGGCGAGCGGGAGGTGGGCGCTGAGACGGCCGGTGTAGTCGACGGAGCAGCGCGCGATGACGAGACGCACCCGTCGAGGATAGACGGCGCGGCTCCGGCGGGCTCCGGCGGGCTCCCGGCTCAGCGCGCGGCGACGGCAGGCCGGCGGCCGAGCGGAGGAGCGGGCGGCGGCACCGAGAGCGAGGCGCGCAGCGCGACCGCGAACTCGGCCGGCGCCTCCGCCCACGGGTGGTGGCCGCTCGACTCGATGACGGCCAGGCTCGCCTGCGGCAGGAGCGCGGTGAGCGCCTCCAGAGCGGCGACGCCCGTCACCGGATCGTCCTCGCCGCCGAGGACGACCGCGGGGCAGTCGAGGCGCTGCAGAGCGTCGCGGATCGCCGCGGTGTCGTCGGAGCCGGCGGGAGTCGTGTGACCGGCAGCCCGGTCGTCGATCCCGAGCCAGGCGGTGCCGGGGGCGATCAGGAGCAGGTGGGCGATGCGCTCGGGCGCGTCCACGGCGGCGAGCAGGACGGCGCGGCAGCCGGAGTCGTGCGCGGCGAGATCGAGCTCGTCGACGCCGAGGTGACGGCGCAGGTCCTCCACGTCGGCGGCCGTCGTGGCCGGGGGAGCGGGAGGCAGCTCCGCGGAGCCGCCCACTCCGCGCGGGTGCAGCACGAGGACGCGGCGCGTGCAGGCGATCGAGGCGAACGAGCCGAGATAGGAGGGGTGGCGCTCCGGCTCGCCGGGGACGACCACCAGGGGCCGCCCCTGACCGGCTCCGTGCTCGTCGACGTGGAGCAGGGCGCCGTCGCGCGCTCGGTACCGCATCCGCTCCCCCTCCGCCGCCGTCCTGGGAAGCCTAGGGGGAGGCGCGCCGGGGCGCCCGGGCCGCACGGGGGCTTGCGGAGGCGCGTGGACCGGGGCGGTCAGCTCCGCCGGCTGCGGGCGGCGGGGGAGGCGAGCCCGGCCACGACCACCAGGGCCAGCACCAGGAAGAGGGCGTTCAGCAGGCCGTAGTGCTCGCCGAGGAAGCCGATGGCCGGCGGTCCGACCAGGAACGCGACGTAGCCGAGCATCGCCACCGCGCTGACGCGGGCGGCCGAGTGCGGCCCCTCCGCCGCGGCCGACATGCCCACCGGGAAGCCGAGCGAGCAGCCCAGACCCCAGGCGACCGCGCCGACGACGACGAGCGCGTCGACCGGGGCGAGGATGAACAGCAGGATGCCGACGATCGCGAGCCCGGCGGAGGCGCGCAGCACCGGGACGCGGCCGAAGCGGTCGAGCACGGGTCCGCCGATCACGCGTCCGACGGTCATGGCGGCGACGAACACGCCGAACACGACGGCGGCGGTCGTCTTGTCGGTGCCGTGGCCGTCGACCATCGCCAGGGTCAGCCAGTCGTTCGCGGAGCCCTCGGCGAAGGCCATGCCCAGCATGATCAGGCCGATGAGGACGAGGCGGCCGTCACGCCAGACGCCGAGGGAGGCGGCGACGCGCTCGCGGACCGGCGGCTTCACCGTGGTCGCCGCGCCGGAGGTGTCGAGCTCCTCGCGGACCGGGACGAAGCGGATCGCGATCACCGCGGTCACGGCGATCACCACGGCGATCGCGCCGAGGTGGACGGCGACGGGCACGGCCAGGGCGGAGGCGCCCGCGCCGATCAGCGCGCCGGCCACGGTGCCGAGGCTGAAGAAGGCGTGGAACAGCGGCAGGAGCGTCTTGCCGAAGGCCTTCTCGTTGGCCGCTCCCTCGACGTTCATCATCACGTCGACCGCTCCGTTGCCGAAGCCGAGCATCGCCATGCCGACGAAGGCCGCGGGGAGGACGCCGATGACGTCGGCCGAGACGCCCAGCACCGCGAGGCCCGCCGCCGAGACGGTGAGGCCGAGCGCCATGCCGCGCCGGGCGCCGATCGCGCCCATGACCGGCGTCGAGAACGCGAGTCCGACGATCGCGCCGATCGACATCGAGAGGATCAGCAGGCCCACTCCGGCGGTCGAGAGCTGGAGCTCGTCGCGGATGGCGGGGGTGCGCGAGACCCAGGTGGCGATCGAGATCCCGCTGAGGACGAAGATCGTGAAGACGGCGTTGCGCCAGGCGACCAGCTGCGGGCGCGTGAGCGCGGACGTCGAGGTCATGGCGGTTCTCCTGGTGCGGGCGGGATCCGGGCATCGGATCGAGATGCACGGTCGAATCGATTCGAAGCGAGCCGGTCTAAGCTATCCGGAACCCCGGGGACGGTCAACCGACGACGAGCGCGCCGCCCCCACGAGGAGGAACGTGGAACCCCGCAAGAGCCCCCGGCCGACGCTCGCCCGCGTCGCGAGCCGGGCCGGAGTGTCCCCCTCCACCGCCTCGCTGGTCTTCAGCGGCTCCGGCCCCGTCTCGGAGGCCACGAAGGAGCGGGTGCTGCGCGCGGCGTCCGAGCTCGACTACGCCGGTCCCGACCCGCGGGCGCGCTCGCTCCGCCGCGGCCGCTCAGGGATCGTGGGGGTCGTCGTGGACGAGCGGATGCTGCACGCGTTCCGCGACCCGATCAAGATCGCCATGCTCGACGGGATCGCCGACGTGCTCGGCGGGGTCGACGCCGGGATCCTGCTGCTCACCGAGACCGGCGACGGCGCGGGCCTGCTGGCGACCGCCCCGGTCGACGCGATGATCCTGGTCGGCTGCAGCCCGTCGGTCGACGACTCCGTCGCCGTGCTGCGCCGCCGGGGGGTGCCGGTCGTCGTGGTCGAGGGTCTCTCGGAGCTGGGCGGCGCCGTGATCTCGCTCGACAACCGCGAGGCCAGCCGCACCCTCACGGAGCACCTGCGCGAGCTCGGCCACGAGCGGGTCGCGGTGGTCTCGCTCCCGTTCGCGAAGGACCGCCGTCGCGGCGCGATCCCGGCGGGCTGGCGCTCGAGCCCCAGCATCACTCCGGTCGACCGCCTCCTCGGAGTGCAGGACGTCTTCCCGGACGCGTCGGTCGTCGCCGCCGCGGCGAGCTCGGTCGACGAGGGCGTCGCCGCCGGCCGCACGCTGCTCGAGGGGGCGGAGCCGCCGACCGCGGTCGTCGCGCAGAGCGATCTGCTGGCCGCGGGCGTGATCCTCGCGGCGGAGGGGCGCGGGCTGCGAGTGCCTGAGGACCTCTCGGTGGTCGGCTTCGACGGCGTGCAGGTGCCCGGTCTCGCGGCCGAGTACGACCTCACGACGATGGCCCAGCCCGCGGTCGAGAAGGGCCGTGCGGCGGGTCGGGCCGCGGTCGCGCTCCTGGCCGACGAGGAGGCGGAGGCGGTCTGCTTCCACGCCGTCTTCCACCGCGGGAACACCAGCGCACCGCCGCGCTGACCGGAGTTGTCCACAGGCTTCTCCACAGGGGAGGAGTGCGGTCAGCGGAGCCAGACGTCGCTGCGCACCCGGAGCCCGAGGGTGACCGCGCGGGCGCCGAGGAAGCCGACGGCGAAGGCGAGCCAGAGCGCGAGGAGGCGCCACTCGGCGGGCGCGGCGGGGGCGAGCAGGGCGAGCGGGACGAAGACGGCGAGGTTCGCGAGGCCGCTGAGCGCCAGGTAGCGGCCGTCGCCGGCGCCGATCAGCACGCCGTCGAGCACGAAGACGTAGCCGCCGAGCGGAGCGGTGAGGCCCACGACGGCGATCGCCGCGGGCAGCAGCCGCAGCACCTCCGGGTCGCTCGAGAAGACGTACGGCAGGACACCGCTCAGACCGGTGACCAGCGCGCCGAGCACTGCACCCGCACCGATTCCCCAGGTCACACAGCGTTTCGTGACGGCGCGGGCCTGCTCGGCGTCGCCCGCGCCGAGGAGGCGGCCCAGCAGCGCCTGTGCGGCGATCGCGACCGCGTCGAGGGCGAAGGCGACCGTCGAGAACAGCGTCATCGCCACCTGGAAGGCGCCCAGCTCCTCCGCCCCGAGCGAGGTGGCGGTCGCGACCGCGAGCAGGATCGCCGCGCGGAGGCTCGCTGTGCGCAGCAGCATCCAGCCGCCGGATCCCGCGGAGGAGGCCAGGCCTGCGAGGTGCGGCCGCAGCGGCGCGCCGACCCTCCGGGCGAGCCGTAGCGCGACTCCCGCGTAGGCCGCGAGCATGGCCCACTGCGCGATCACCGTCCCCAGCGCGGAGCCGGTTATCCCCAGGCCGGCCGGGTAGATCAGCACGGCGTTGAGAGCGGCGTTGAGGGCGAATCCGCCGGCGGCGATCACCAGCGGAGTGCGGGTGTCCTGGAAGCCGCGGAGGAGCCCGGTGAGCGCGAAGACGCCGAGCATGGCGGGGATCCCGGCCATGCTCACCGCCAGGTACCGCACGCCCGCCTCGGCCACCGCCGGCTCCGCGCCGAAGAGCGCCACGACGGCCGGAGCGGTCAGCGCGCCCACCACGGCGATGCCGGCGCCGAGGAGCAGGGCCAGCCAGCCGCCGTCGATCCCGGCCGCCACGGCCCTCCGCTCGTCGCCCTCGCCGAGGGCCCGGCCGACCCGCGGAGTCGTGCTGTACGCGAGGAAGACCATCAGGCCGACGATCGTCTGCAGCACCGTGCCGCCCAGCGCGAGCCCGGCGAGCGGGACGGCGCCGAGGTGGCCGACCAGGGCGGAGTCGGTGAGCAGGAACAGCGGCTCGGCGACCAGCGAGCCCAGCGCCGGGACGGCGAGCCGGAGGATGCTGCGGTCGAGGGCTGAGGTCACCGCTCGACGCTAGCGGCTGCCGGAGCTCCGGGACGGGCGTACCGTGGGCGGGATGCAGCGCTTCGGGATCGGGCTGGCGGCCGTGGGCCGGCCGGCGTACATCACGGCAGGGCGCGACGACGACCTCGGCCCTGCGGCCGAGCGGAGCGTCGACGCGTTGAGGGAGCGCACGCACCTGCTGCTCGACGCGGCGTGGGACGCCGGCGTCCGCTTCCTCGACGCCGCGCGCTCCTACGGGCGGGCGGAGGAGTTCCTCGGCGGCTGGCTCGCCCGGCACCCCGAGCGGCGGGCGGCGCTCGCGATCGAGTCCAAGTGGGGCTACGAGTACGTCGGCGGGTGGGCGATGGACGCGCCGGTGCACGAGCGCAAGGAGCACTCGGTCGCGATGCTCGACCGCCAGTGGCCGCTCACGCTCGACGCGCTCGGCTCGGCGCCCGACTCCTACCTCGTCCACTCGATCACTCCCGAGAGCCCGGCCCTCACCGACCGCCCGCTGCTGGACCGCCTGCGCGGCCTCGCCGGCTCCGGAGTGCGGGTCGGCCTCTCCACCAGCGGACCCGAGCAGGCGCGCGTGATCGAGCTCGCCCGCGCGATCCCGGAGTCGCCGTTCAGCGCGGTCCAGAGCACCTGGAACCCGCTCGAGCAGTCCGCGGGCCGAGCGCTCGCCGCCGCGCACGACGACGGCTGGCTGGTGGTGGTCAAGGAGGCCCTCGCCAACGGGAGGCTCGTGGCGCACCCGATCGAGCACGCCGGCGCCGCGCCGGACGCCGTCGCCCTGGGGGCCGCCCTCGCGCAGCCCTGGACCGACGTCGTGCTGAGCGGCGCGGCGACTCCGGAGCAGCTGCGGGCCAACCTGCGCGCGCAGCCTGTGGAGCTCGCGGATCTCCCGGCGCTCGCCGTGGATCCGGCCCGCTACTGGGCCGAGCGCTCCGCTCTCGACTGGACCTGAGAGCACTCGAACGAAGTGAGGCGTGCGCTCCGGCGCCGCACGGGATAGCGTTCCTCTCAGCGCCCCGTCTGCCCTCTCTGCGAGGGCTGGCGCGCGGATCGGCCCTCGTGATATCGCCCGAGGGGATCCGCCCCGGCCCGCCACCCCTCTTCGAGTGCGGGCGAATCGAGCTTTCCTCCGCGCCCGTCCGGGCACCTCCGCCGGTCCTAGCGTGACGCGCAGGTCGTCGATGCGGCCGGCTCGCCATCACCCCCAGGCGAGCGTTCGATCCTCGATTCGACGCCCAGCGGAGTGCCCCCATGTCCCGTGCCCGAACAGTCCTCCTCGTCACCGCCGCCCTCGTCGCGGGCCTGCTCACGGCGCCGAGCGCCGCGTCGGCCGCGACTCCCGGGACCACTCCCGTGACGGGCTTCGAGAGCGGCTCGCCCGCGCTCGCGACGGTGACCGGCACGGCCTCCACGGCCGTCTCCGACGACAGCACGGAGGGCGACTCGTCGCTCGAGGTCTCGTACGACGTCACCGGGGGGCTCGCCGAGCTCGGCTTCGACCCGCTGCAGGCGCCCGTCATCCCCGCGCCCGCCTCGGCCCTGACGGTCGACCTCCGCGGCGACGGCTCCTACAACACCGTCTACCTGCGGGTCCGCGACACGAGCGGCGAGACCTTCGTGCACCGCGTCGACGCGATGCGCTCGACCCAGTGGCAGACGCTCACCGTGGACCTGACTGCGGAGCCGGTGGCCCGCGACGGCGGCGACGGCAACGGAGTCATGGACGCGCCGCTCACCGTGGCCGGCGTCCTCGTGGTCCGCAACGGCGAGCAGCCGCGGACCGGCACGTTCGCCCTCGACGACCTGCGCGCGGACACCACCGGCTGGACCCTCCCCGTCGCCGCGTCGACCTACCTCGCCGCCGGGGCGAGCGCTGCGCTCTCCTTCGACGCCGGATCCGCGGGCGACTGGGAGCTGCGGCTCGCGGACGCCGCCGGGCTCTCGCGCACCCTCGCCGGCACGGCCGCCGCGGCGGGTCCCGTCGCCGTCGACTGGGACGGACGCGACGACTCCGGAGCCGCGATGACCGGCGACGTGCGCGCGGTGCTCCGCCAGGACGACTCGGCCGACGGTTCCCTCGGCGCCGCGACGACGACCGGCGTCCCGTTCCTGCTCACCCTGGCCGCGGCCGACGACCCCGACGCGACCTCGGTGGTCGAGGCCTTCGACGGCGGAGACGCCGGCTGGGGAGTCGCCACCGGATCCGCCACCCTGCGCCGCGCCTCCGCGGCCGGGGGAGGCGCGACCGGCACCGAGGGCACCGACGCGCTCGCCGTCGACTACGACCTCACCGACGGCATGGCCGGCATCACGCGGACCGCTCCGCTCGACGTCGCCACCGGCCCGGTCACGGGGCTGAAGGTCGACCTCAAGGGCGACGGCAGCTACAACACGGTCTACCTCCGCGTCACCGACGCGAGCGGCGAGGCGTTCACCTACCGGATGGACGCGATGCGGCAGACCACCTGGACCACGGTGCCCATCGACCTCACCCAGGACCCGGTGCTCGCTGAGGGGGGCAACGCCGACTCCGTGCTCGACATGCCGCTGACGCTGACCGGCTTCTACGTCGTGCGCAACGGCGAGCAGTCCGCCACCGGCTCGCTCGTGCTCGACAACCTGCGCGCGGTGAGCAGCCGGTGGACGATGCCCGTCGCCGACACCGAGTTCCTCGTGCCGTCGGAGGGCGGAGTCGCGAGCCTCGCGTTCTCGGCCGCCACGGCCGGCGACTGGATGATCGTCCTCCGCGACGGCACCGGCCGCAGCCGCTCCCTCACCGGCACCCTCGCGGAGCCCGGCGAGACCGCCGTGCAGTGGGACGGGAAGGCCGACGACGGCCAGGAGATGGACGGCCCGATCCGCAGCACCTTCCTGCAGGACTCGACCCCGGACGGGCAGTTCTCCGCATCGCGGACCCGCTCGGCGACTCCGACCCTGCTGACCGTCGCCGCGGCGCAGCCGTCGACGACCAGCGTGGTCGAGGGCTTCGAGGGTGCGGCGTCGGGCTGGAGCGTCGCGATGGGCTCGGCGGCGGTCTCGCGCACCAGCGCGCAGAAGACCCAGGGCTCCTACGCCCAGCGGATCGACTACGACGTCTCGTCGGGCCTGGTCGAGACGGTGCAGAGCACCCCCGCGACCGTGATCGCGAAGCCGGCCTCGTCGCTCCGGATCGACCTCAAGGGCGACGGCACCTACAACACCGTCTACACGCGCCTCCGCGACGCCTCGGGCGAGACCTTCACCTACCGGCTCGACGCGATGCGCTCGACGGCGTGGGCGACGATCGACGTCGACCTCACCGCCCCGGCCGCGCTGATCGAGGGCGGCGACGGCGACCAGGTGCTCGACTTCCCGGTGAAGCTCTCCGGCGTGATCATCGTGCGCAACGGCAGCCAGCCCGCGACTGGGACCGTCGTGCTCGACAACCTGCGCACCCTCGCCACCGGCTGGTCGCTGCCGACGGCCGCGACCGCGTTCTTCACCCCCGGCGCCTCGGCGACCACTTCGTTCTCCTTCACCGCGGCCGGCCCGGGCGACCACCGCCTCGAGCTGCGCGACAAGGAGGGGCGCGTGAAGACGATCACCGGGCGTGCGGCCGCGGCCGGCCCGGTCACCCTGACCTGGGACGGCTCGGACGACTCCGGGACCCGCATGCGCGGCGACGTCAGCGGCGTCTTCTCGCAGGACGGGACGGACGACGGCGTCCTCGCCTCGAACGCCACCCGCAGCGGGATCCCGCTCCTGCTGACCCTCGCCGAGATCGACGCGGACGCGAGCCTCGCGCAGTCCTTCGACTCCGCCGGGACGGACTGGGTGCAGGCCGCCGGCACCGCGACCCCCTCGACCTCGGCCACCCGCACCGAGGGCTCGGGCGCGCTGAGGATCGCCTACGACCTCTCCCGCGCCGACGCCGAGATCGAGACCGCGACGACTCCGGTGCCGCTGCTGACGCAGCCCGCGACCGCGCTCAAGGTCGACCTGCTCGGCGACAGCAGCTGGAACACCGTGTTCCTCAAGCTGCGCGATGCGACCGGCGAGATGTTCTTCTACCGCGTCGACGCGATGAGCCTCAGCCGGTGGACGACCGCGACGATCGACCTCCGGTCGCCCGCCGCGAACACCCACCTCGGCAACGACGACGGCGTGCTCGACTACCCGGTCTCGCTGGTGCGGATCAACGTGGTGCGCAACGGCGCCTCGGCCCCCGCCACCGGCACCGTCGTGCTCGACAACCTGCGCGTCCTCGACAAGGACTGGATGCTGCCGACCGCGAGCGCCGCGCGCTTCTCCCGCGAGAACGCGGCCACCACGACCGTCCGCTTCACGGCGGGCGGGCCCGGCGACTACGCCCTGGTGCTGCGCGACAGCGCCGGCCGCACCCGCACCTTCGGCGGGACCGCCGCCGCCGCGGGCGAGATCACCGCGGCCTACGACGGCACCGACGACAGCGGAGCCGCGATGGCCGGCAGCATCGCCGGACGCCTCACCTGGGACACGACCGCCGACGGCGCGCTCTCGGGAGCCGCCACGGCGACCCGCCCCTACCTCACCGGAGTGAGCGCCCGGGTCACCGAGGCGTCGCCCACGTCGATCAGCGGCATCAACAGCTTCCTCACCGAGCAGGACTCGCCCGTCGAGGCCGACCGGCAGGCCGCCCTCCTCGAGGACGCGCAGGTGCGCTGGGCCCGCGAGGAGTTCGAGTGGAAGCGCGTCGAGCCGCGCAAGGGCTTCTACGACTGGGCGAAGTTCGACCAGGCCGTCGCGATCAGCCAGGCGCGCAACGTCGACATGATCGGGAAGCTCGCCTACTCCGCGCCCTGGGCCTCGTCGGCCCCGGCCGGCACCGCGGCGGAGGACGCGCAGTACTACCCGCCGCGCAGCAACGCCGACTTCGCGTCGTACGCGGCGGCGACCGTGGCCCGGTACAAGGACCGCGTGCACGTCTGGGAGGTGTGGAACGAGCCGAACACCGACTACTACTGGCGCGGAGGCGCCACGGCCGGCCAGTACGGCGAGATGCTGAAGGCCGCGTACACGGCGATCAAGGCCGTGGACCCGACCGCGACCGTGCTGGTCGGCGGGCTCGACCAGTTCAGCGACCCGTTCATGGCGGGCGTGCTGGCGGCCGGGGCGGGCGACTCCTTCGACGGACTCGCGATCCACACCTACACGGTCGACGGAGCGCCCGAGACGGGAGCGATCCCGACCTACCTCGACGCGGCGCAGAACTTCCTCACCCGCAGCGCGCCGGGCCGGAGCCTGTGGATCACCGAGGTCAGCTGGGCGACCTGCACCACCTGCACCGGCGCCACCAGCGAGGCCGACCAGGCGTCGTACCTCTCGCGCTCCTACCTCGACGCCGCGGCCCGCGGCATCAAGGCGATCGCCTGGTACAACCTCGTCGGAGGCCCCGACCCGCAGGCGCCGCTGGACACCTTCTCGGTGACCGAGCGCTCCGGACGGCAGAAGCCCGCGTACGCGGCGCTGAAGGAGGTCGGCGCGGTCCTCGCGACCGGCACCGCGGTCGGCCGGGCGAGCGCGACCGCCTCCGCCTCGCCGGTGAAGGTCGACGACCTCTCCTCCACGAGCGGGTGGGCCGTGGCGCCGATCGGCGGCGGGACCGCCTCGCTGGCCGCGACGTCGACCGGCTACTCCGGCTCGGGCGCGCTGAAGCTGACGTACGACTTCTCCGGCGCCTCGAAGGGCGCGCAGCTGCACACCTCGCGCACCCTCCCCGGCTCGCCGACAGCGGTCTCGGTCTGGGTCAGCGGCGACGCGAGCACCAGCCCCGTCTACCTGAAGCTGCAGGACGCGACCGGGGAGACCTTCCAGGGCCTCGTCGGCAACGTCGGCGGCTCGCCGTGGCAGAAGATGACGCTGTTCTCGGACGGGCTGAACGCCAACTACACGCACTCCGGCGGCGACGGGGACGGGGTCTGGGACTACCCGGTGAAGCTCGTGGACGCCTTCGTCTACAAGGCGATGTCGGGCGTCTCCTCCGGCACGGTCTCGATCGACGACGTGACGGCCGACTACGGAGTGAACCTGCACGGGACGGTGCTGCAGACGCCGACCGAGACGGTGCAGGCGCTCTACACCGCGGGCCCGTCGACGGCCTCGGTGCAGGTCTCGGGAGCGACGGCGTCGATCCGGACCACCGCGGGCAGCACGGCGCTGACCGTCGCCGACGGCCACGCGACCGCGACGCTCGGCCGGACGCCGGCGTTCGTGGTCTCGGCGCCCGCGGTGACCCGCCCCGGCGGCACGACGACGCTCGACTGGATGACCGGCGACGGTGCGACGACCAGTGTCGCGGTGCTCACGGCGTCCGGCGGAGTCGCGAAGCAGCTGACCTCGTCGATCCGCCACCTCGCGGGCCGGCAGACCCTCGCCTGGGACGGACGTCTGACGAACGGCGCCGTCGCCCCGGCCGGGTCCTACAGCATGCGCATCACGACGACGACGCTCGACGGACGCACCAGCGTGCAGAAGGTCGCGTTCACGCAGCCCTGACGCGGGTCGCCCTCCTCGACTCCCCAGGAGTTGTCGCATTCGGCGTCGAGTGCGACGACTTCTGGACAGTGGGGAGCGACGGCCGGCGCTCAGAGGGCGGCGAGGATGGCCGCCGCCGTGGCTGCGTCCGTCACGAGCGTGTTGATCAGCGAGCCGCGGACGGCGCCGATGATGCTCGCGGTCTTCTCGGCCCCGACCGCCACGCCCACGGCGTGCGGCACGGCCGCCAGATCCTCGCGGGAGACGCGGACCATCCGGTCGCTGCCGGGGAACTCGAGGGCGCTCCCGTCGGCGTGGAAGAAGTCGAGGGACGCGGAAGCGCACCGCCCCCGGAGAGACGGTGCGCTTCTGCGACGGATCAGACCGCGACGAGCCAGGTGAGCTGCGAGTGCGGCTCGACGATCAGCGGGCCGAGCTCCCTGTTGAACTCGGCTCCGTAGTCGGCCGAGATGTGCGCCTGGAAGGCGTCCTCGTCGCGGTAGACCTCGTAGACGAAGAACCGGGCCGGATCGTCCTCCCGCCGGTAGGGCGTGAACTCGACATTGCCCGGCTCCCGGCGGACCAGGACGGCGAGGTCGGCGATCATGCCGGCGACCGCCTCCTCGTGACCGGGCTTCGCGGTGAACTCGGCGTAGAGGATGCGGGCGCTCATGCCGTCGCCGCCCCGGTCATGATCGCGACCGCGTCGGTCATCGAGTGCGACTGCGGGGTGATCGTCGCGGCCTTCTTGCCGAGGCGCTGGATGTGGATCCGGTCGGCCACGTCGAACACGTGCGGCATGTTGTGGCTGATCAGGATGACCGGGATGCCGCGGTCGCGCAGATTGCGCACGAGCTGCAGCACCTGGTTCGACTCGCGGACGCCGAGGGCGGCGGTCGGCTCGTCGAGGACGACGACCTTCGAGCCGAACGCGGCGGCGCGGGCGACGGCCACGGCCTGGCGCTGTCCCCCGGAGAGGTTCTCGACCGGGACCGTGACGTCCTGGAGGGTCGAGATGCCCAGCTCGGTGAGCTCGGCGCGCGCCTCCTTGCGCATTCCGGCGGTGTCGAGCATCCGGAAGACGGAGCCGAGGATCCCCTTCTTGCGCTTCTCGCGGCCGAGGTAGAGGTTCGAGGCGACGTCGAGCGCCGGGGAGACGGCGAGATTCTGGTAGACCGTCTCGATGCCGGCGCCGCGGGCGTCCTGCGGGCGCTTGAAGGTCACCGGCTGCCCGTCGAGGAGGATCTCCCCCTCGTCGGGGATCTCGGCGCCGGTGAGGCACTTGATCAGCGTCGACTTCCCGGCGCCGTTGTCGCCGATGATGGCGAGGACCTCGCCGGGGTAGAGCTCGAGGCTGACGCCGTCGAGCCCGACCACGCGGCCGAAGGTCTTGACGAGGCGCTTGGCCTGCAGGACGGGGGTGCGGGCGGCGGCGGGAGCGGTGCCCGCGGCGTCGATGAGGGTCACTTGCGAACCTTCCGGATCCACTGGTCGACCGAGACGGCGACGATGATGAGGACGCCGACAGCGAGCGTCTGGTAGAGGACGTCGAGCCCAGCGAGCGAGAGCCCGTTGCGGAAGACGCCGACGATGAGGGCGCCGAGGAGCGTGCCCCAGACCGTGCCGCGCCCGCCGAAGAGGCTGGTGCCGCCGATGACGACCGCGGTGATGGAGTCGAGGTTGAGGTCGGCTCCGGCGTTCGGGCTCGCCGCGTTGGTGCGGCCGATCTGGATCCAGGCGCCGATGGCGAGGATCGCGCCGGCGGCGAGGTAGACGCTCATCAGGACGCGGTTCACGCTGATGCCGGCCAGGCGGGCGGCCTCCTTGTCGTCGCCCACCGCGTAGACGTGGCGGCCCCAGGCGGTCTTGCCGAGGATGAACGCGATCACGATGTAGACGAGGAGCATCAGCAGGACGCCGTAGCTGATGCGGACGCCGAGGATGTCGAAGGTGCCGCCGGTGGAGGGCAGCAGGGCCGGCATGTCGGTGCCGCGGACCGTCGAGCCGCTCGAGTAGAGGAGCGTCAGCGCGACGAAGATGTTGAGCGTGCCGAGGGTGACGATGAACGGGGGGAGCCGGAGCTTCGTCACGAGCAGGCCGTTGAAGGCGCCCGCCGCGAGGCCGACGACCAGGCCCAGGAGCAGGGCGACGACCGCCGGGAGGCCGTTCTCGGTCGCGGTCTGCGCAATGACCATCGAGGTGAGGACCATGACCGCGCCGACCGAGAGGTCGATGCCGGCGGTGAGGATGATCAGCGTCTGCGCGACGGCGAGGGTGCCGACCACCGCGACCTGCTGCGTGATGAGCGAGAGGTTCGACGGGTCGAGGAAGCGGTCGTTCAGGAGCCCGAAGACGATGACGGCCAGGACGAGGACGACCGCCGGGCTGACGGCCGGATAGCGGTGCAGGACTCCGCGGACGCGGTCCAGCGGCGTGCGGCGGTCGAGGAACTCGCTCGCGAGGTCGAGGGCGGAGGTCGGCGGATTCGGGTCGGTGGTCTTCTGAGCCACGATGGCCTTTCTGGAGTCGCTGGGAGCGGGAGGAGGAGGGCGGGGCGCCGGAGCGCCCCGCCCGCGGTGGGCTACTCGCCCCAGCAGATCCCGGCGGCGTCGTCGGAGGTGATGCTGTCGAGGCCGTCGACGGGGGTGTCGGTCACCAGCTGCGAGCCGGTGTCGAAGAAGTCGAGGCCCTCGCTGGTGCTGGGCTTGGTGCCGTCCTCGGCGAGCTGGGCGATCGCCTCGACGCCGAGCTGGGCCATCTTCACCGGGTACTGCTGCGCGGTGGCGCCGATGAGACCCTCCTTGACGTTCTTCACGCCGGCGCAGCCGCCGTCGATCGAGACGAGCAGGACGTCCTTCTCCTTGCCCGCGGCCTGGAGGGCCTGGTAGGCGCCGTAGGCGGCGGGCTCGTTGATCGTGTAGACGACGTTCACGTCGGGGTTCTTGGACAAGAGCGTCTCCATGGCGGTGCGGCCGCCGTCCTCGGCGCCCTGGGTGGCCTCGTTGCCGACGATCTCGTAGTCGCCGCCGCTGTAGCTGCCGGTCTTCGCCTCGTCGCCGTTGGTCTGGTCGTCGGCGACGTCGATCCCCATGCCGGTGAGGAAGCCCTGGTCGCGGTTGTAGTCGACCGAGACGACCTTGTCGTCGAAGAGGTCGAGCATCGCGATGGTCGCCTTCTTCCCGTCGAGCTGCGCGGCGGTCCACTCGCCGATGGCCTCGCCGGCCTTGAAGTTGTCGGTGGCGAAGGTGATGTCGACGGCGTCGGCGGGGTCGGGCGCCGTGTCGAGGGCGATGACGAAGAGACCGGCGTCGCGCGCCTTCTGGATGGCGTCGACGACGGAGGGGCCGTTCGGGGTGATCAGGATGCCCTTGTCGCCCTTCGAGATCGCGTTCTCGATGGCCTGGATCTGGGTGTCCTCGTCGCCGTCCTCCTTGCCCGCGGCGAGCGTGAGGTTCACGCCGGCGGAGGTGGCCGCCTCCTTGGCGCCGTCCTCCATCGCGACGAAGAAGGGGTTCGTCGTCGTCTTGACGATGAGGGTGACGCCGACGCCGTCTCCGCTGCCGGCGGTGGAGCCGGCGTCGGACGAGCCGGGGCCGGAGCTGGAGCAGGCGGTCATGCCCAGGGCCGCGAGGATCGCGACGGAGCCGAGGCCGATGTACCGGGTGAGGCGAGGGGAACGGTTCGTCATTGAAAGTCCTGTTCATAAGGCGGGAGCAGCCTCCCGACAACGATGTCAGAGGTAGGTCTATCGGGTCGGTGACGCTAAGGTCAAGCGATCCTCCAGAAAGCGAGACCCGACCGTGACATCGTTGTCAGATCGAAGCGGCGCCGGTGCAGGCCGCCGTCCGACCATGAAGCACGTCGCCGCTCTGGCCGGAGTGGGCATCAAGACGGTCTCCCGGGTCATCAACGGCGAGCCGAACGTGTCGGCCGCCACGATCGAGCGGGTGCAGGCCGCCGCCTCGCAGCTGCAGTACCAGCCGGATCTGCACGCCGGGAACCTCCGCCGCTCCAACGGGCGCACCAACACCCTCGGACTGCTGGTGGGCAGCGTGGCGAACCCCTTCTCGGGTGCTCTCCACCGTGCCGTCGAGGATCTCGCGAACGAGCGCGGGGTCGCGGTCTTCGCCTCGAGCCTCGATGACGACCCCGCCCGTGAGCGCTCCTCGGTGAACGCCTTCGTCTCGCGGCGCGTCGACGGGCTCATCCTGACCACGGTCGCGCCCAGCCAGGCCTACCTGGGCGTCGAGGTGGACCGCGGCACGCCTGCGGTGTTCGTCGACCGCGTCCCCTCGGGGATCACGGCGGACGCGGTGATCACCGACAACGCCGCCGGCATCGCCCGCGCGGTGGGGCACCTCGCCTCCTTCGGGCATCGCCGCATCGCGTTCCTGGGCGACCGGCCCGAGATCTTCACCGCGCAGGAGCGGGAGCGCGGCTTCCTCGAGGAGATGAGCCGCCTCGGCCTGCCGGTTCCGCCCGCGTACGTGCGCCACGGCGCCCACGACGAGCACGCGGCGGAGGAGATGGCGACCGCTCTGCTCGACCTCGAGGTGCCGCCGACCGCGATCGTCGGCGGGCAGAACCTGATCACGATCGGCGTGCTGGCCGCGCTCCGCCGTCGTGGCGCGCACGGAAGAGTCGCCCTGATCGGCTTCGACGACATCCCCCTGGCGGAGCTCCTCGAGCCCGCCGTCTCGGTGATCGCGCAGAACCCCGCGGTCATCGGGCGGACGGCCGCCGAGCGGGTGTTCCTCCGCCTCGACGGCGAGGACGAGCCGGCGCGGACGTTCGTGATCCCCACCGAGCTGATCGCCCGCGGCTCCGGCGAGGTGCCCTGCCCCGACTGAGAGGAGGTGGGACGGGATCTGATCTTTCTCGCAGACCGCTCTTGAATTGTCCGAAGGACAGTCCGTAGATTGCCCAGCAATTGACAACGTTGTCACTCGTGACACGCGCAACGAAGGGCGTTCTTCCGTGCTTTCTCCTCATCGCTCGCTCCCACGGCGCAGCGGCCTGGTGGCCGTCGCCGCCGCGCTCTGCCTCGTCGGCGGCGGGCTCTCCGTCCCCGCCGTCTCCGCCGCTCCGCTCGACGCGGCAGCGGAGACCTACCGTCCGGCGATCCACTACTCGCCGACGAAGAACTGGATGAACGACCCGAACGGGCTCGTGTACTACGAGGGGGTCTACCACCTCTACTACCAGTACAACCCGCAGGGGACGCGCTGGGGGAACATGAGCTGGGGCCACGCCACCAGCACCGACCTCACGCACTGGACCGAGCAGCCGCTCGCGATCCCGGGCGATGCGGAGTCGGACATCTTCTCCGGCTCGATCGTCGTGGACAAGGACAACACCTCCGGATTCGGCACCGCCGAGAACCCGCCCCTGGTGGCGATGTACACGGCCGCGTACAAGACGGGGGAGCAGGCGCAGGCGCTCGCGTACAGCACCGACGCCGGGCAGACGTGGACGAAGTACGAGGGCAACCCGGTCATCGACCGCGACCAGAACGACTTCCGCGACCCGCACGTGTTCTGGTACGACGGCGGCACTCCGGAATCCTCCTACTGGGTGGTCGTCACCGTGGAGGCCGACGACCACAAGGTCCTCCTCCACAAGTCGACGGACCTGCGGAACTGGACCGAGCTCAGCGAGTTCGGCCCGGCCAACGCGACCGGAGGCGTCTGGGAGTGCCCGGACCTGTTCCCGCTGGCGGTCGACGGCGACCCGTCGAACATCAAGTGGGTCATGGTCGTCAACCTCAACCCGGGGGCGGTGGGCGGCGGCTCCGGCGGCCAGTACTTCGTCGGCGACTTCGACGGCACCACCTTCACCTCCGAGTCGACCGTCGGCTCCGACACCCTCCCCGAGGGCACGACCCTCGCCGGCTTCGACGATGGCACCTACAACGGCTGGACCGTGGACAACGAGGCCGGCAACTGGAAGAACGGGCCCTTCGGCTCCGCCCCCGCCACCGGTCCGATCGACGGCCAGCAGACCGTCACCGGCTTCTCGGGGACGGGACTGATCAACGGCTTCAACGACGGCGACTGGCCGGTCGGCACGATGGAATCGCCCGACTTCACCGTGGACCAGGACCACCTGAACTTCCTCGTCGGCGGCGGCAACCACCCGCACGTCGACGGCACGCAGCTCGCCAACGACCCGCCCGCCGGGAGCGAGCTGCTCTTCGAGGGCTTCGAGTTCCCGGACCAGCAGGGCCTCGCGGACAACGGCTGGGCAGTGACCGGCGACCTCGTCGGCGGCACCAACCCCTCGACCAGCGGCGGCGAGTTCTTCCTCGGCCAGAAGCGGATCAACACCTTCGACGGCGGACCGAAGGGCGACGACAACCTCGGCACCCTGACCTCGCCGGAGTTCACGATCGACAAGAGCCACCTGAGCATGCTCGTCGGCGGAGGCTTCCGCCCCGAGGGAGACGCCCAGACCCTCGAGGTGCAGCTCGTCGTCGACGGCGAGGTCGTGCGGACCACCGCCGGCACGAACGACGGCGCCCTGAACTGGAAGAGCTGGGACGTCTCGGCCTACCAGGGGAAGGCGGCGCGGATCGTCGTCGTGGACGACGCGACCGGCGGCTGGGGTCACCTGACGGTCGACCACATCGTGCTCGCCGACACCCCGGCGCAGGTCCGCTCCAACGAGACGAGCGTGAACCTCGTCGTCGACGGGGAGATCGTCCGCACCGCGACCGGCAGCGACAGCGAGACGCTGGACTGGAAGAGCTGGGACGTCGCGGACCTCGCCGGCCGCACGGCGCACCTGCAGGTCGTCGACAACAACCGCGCCGGCTGGGGCCACATCCTCGCCGACCAGTTCATGCTGTCCGACGAGCCCGCGCAGAGCCGCCTCGTCGACTACGACTGGCTCGACTGGGGCCGCGACTACTACGCAGGGGTCACCTTCGACAACGCGCCCGACGACAAGCGGATCATGATCGCGTGGATGAACAACTGGCAGTACGGCGAGGCCATCCCGACCGGGACCTGGCGGGGAGCGATGGCCCTCCCGCGCGAGCTCTCCCTCGAGACCGTCGACGGCGCCCCGAAGCTCGTGCAGAAGGTCGTCGATCAGACCGCGGCCCTCGAGCGCGGCGACGAGGCGTTCACACTGGGCGCCACGGACATCGCCGACGGTGAGACCGCACTCCCGGCCGCCGCCGAGGGCAGCGTCTACAAGCTCGACGCCGTCTTCAGCGCCGGGGACGCGGACTCCTTCGGCCTCTCGGTCCGCAACTCCGCTGACGGCTCCCAGCGCACGCCGATCACCTACGACATCGCGTCCGGTCAGCTGAGCGTCGACCGCACCCGCTCGGGCGACGTCGGCTTCGACGCCGACTTCCCGTCGGTCGAGACCGCCCCGGTGGCGCTCGACGACGGCGAGCTGCACCTCGAGCTCTACGTCGATCGCGCCTCCGTCGAGACGTTCGCGCAGGGCGGCCGCGCGACGATCACCGACCAGGTCTTCCCCGACCCGAGCAGCACGGGAGTCTCGCTCCTCTCCTCCGGAGGGACGGCGCGCCTCGAGAGCCTGACGGTCACACCGCTCACTCCGTCGATGTTCACCGATCCGGCGGCGGTCGCCTCGCTGACCCCCGCGGGCGCGGAGCAGACCGTCGAGACCGGAGCGGCGATCACCGGCCTCGGAGTCACCGCAGCGAACGCGGCCGGCGAGCCGGTGGCGGGCGCGGACGTCGCGTACACGATCGAGGGTCCGGCCCGCTTCGCCGACGGAGGCACGACCGCCGCCGCGACGACCGGCGCCGACGGCTCCGCTCCGCTCCCCGCGGCCACGGCGGGCCCCGGCACGGGTGCCGTCTCGATCACCGCGGTCTCGGGAGGCGTCAGCCGGCTCCTCCCCGCCGTCACCGTGGTCGCCCCGGCGACCCGGGTCGACGTCGACGTGACGATCACCGGCGTGAAGCGCGGCGGCTCGGTCGTGCTGACCGCCACCGCGACGAACGAGGGGAGCGCGCCGGTCCGTCTCAGCATCCCGACGGCCTTCGGTGAGCTGAAGGTCGCTTCGCTGGCGGCGGGCCGCACGAAGACGGTCTCGGTCGACACGCACCTCTCCCGGGTGCCGTCGGGCTCGTTCCGCGTGACGGCGACCGCCCCGGACGGGACCCGGGAGACCTTCCGGGTGGCGTACCGCGGCACCGGCAAGTAGCGGCGAGGAGGGGCGGCGGCTCCGGGCTGGACCCGGGGCTGCCGCCCCTTTCCCGCGCCCGCTGCCGGCCGACGGACGAGCCTGTCGCGCGAACGGGACTCCGATGCGTCACGAACGGTCGTCAAGCACGCCTGGAAGCGACCGTTCGTGACGCCTCGATCGCGGGCAGCGGACCGTGCGCGGGGAACGCCGCACGGAGAGGGGCTGTCAGGCGAGCGGCTCGCGGTCGCGCGTCAGTGGTGCCGCCCGCAGCGCCCGCATGTAGACCCCGTACCGCCGCAGCTGGCCGGCCGCCGCCGCGGCGCGTCCGGGGCGCAGGCCGGACAGCCGGTACACCAGCATCCGCGACGCCATCCCCGCGAGCACGACCGCCCGCCAGACCTGCTGCTGCAGGTCCGAGCGCGCCATCCGCCAGCCGTACAGGTCGAAGAGGTTGACGATCCAGGCAGTGCCGACGCGGCCGTCGACGCCGCTCGAGGAGCCGCCCATCGCGTGCAGGGCGTGCAGGCGCGGATCGAGGACCACGCGCAGGCCCTCGGCGCGCAGGCGGAGGCAGATCTCGACGTCCTCGGCGTACATGAACCAGCGGTCGGTGAGTCCGCCGACGCGGTCCCAGACGGCCAGCGGGATCATCAGGCAGCCGCCGCTCACCCAGTCGACGTCGCGCGGGCGGCCGTGCAGGTCGGCGGCGAACAGGTAGTGGCCCTCGAAGGAGGGGAAGCGGCGACCGAGGCGCGAGAGGCCGGTCTGGTGCAGGAGCATCCGGCGGACCGTGGGGGCGTGGCCGGCGGCGACGATCACGACGTCCTCGCCCTCGTTCTCGAGGAGGGGGGAGACGGCGCCGATCGTCGGATCGCTGTCGAGGAGTGACGCGAGCGAGCCGACGACCTCCGCCGAGATCTGCGCATCCGGGTTCAGCAGCAGCAGGTGGCGGCCGGTGGCGTGGGCGGCGCCGAGGTTGACGGCCCGCGAGAATCCGGCGTTCTCGGTGTTCTCGACGACCTGGACGTCCGGGTACTCGGCGCGCAGCACGGCGACCGTCTCGTCGCGCGAGAGGTTGTCGACCACCAGGATCTCGACGCTCTCGTCGCGGCCGGCGAGCGCGTCGAGGCAGGAGCGGATGACGCCGATGCTGTTGTAGGTGACGATCACGATCGACACGGACGGCCCGCTCACGGCAGTACCGCCACCATCGCGGCGCGCAGCCGGGCGACCACGGCGTCCCAGCTGTAGTACTCGAGCACCGGAGCCGGATCGAGCGGCTCCGGCGGGTCGGCGACGAGCTCGCGGATCGACGCCGCGATCGCCGGCACGTCGCGCGGATCGACCAGGCGGGCGTGCTCGCCGAGGATCTCGCGGAACACGGGGATGTCGCTGGCGAGGATCGGCGTGCGGCAGGCCAGGGCCTCGAGGGTCGGCAGGCCGAAGCCCTCGTCGAGGGTGAGGAAGAGGAACAGCGCGGCGTTCTCGTAGAGCCAGCGGAGCTCCTCCGTCTCGATCCGTCCGAGCAGGCGCACCGAGCCGTCGTCGAGCGCGGCGCGCACGGCCGGGGGGAACTCGGTGCGGACGCCCGAGGCCTCGCCGACGACGAGGAGCGGGAAGGAGGGGGAGAGCACTCCCGAGGCGAGAGCGGCCTCGATCGTGGTCGCGAGGTTCTTGCGCGCGTTGAGGCGGCCGACGGCGAGGAGGAAGCCGTCGAGGCCGTCGACGCCGGCGGGCGCCACGGGCTCCGCGGCGGCGAACGCCCGGTTGAGGCCGAGGCCGACGGGCACCGCGCTCGTCGCGGCGGACGTGCGGACGATGCGGCGCGACTCCGCGACGCTGCTCGCGATCACCACGTCGGCGCGGCGGACGCTGAGCGGCATGAGCGAGAAGTAGGCGCGCTCCTTCCGCGTGAACCACTCCGGATTCGTGAGGAAGAGGAAGTCCTGGATGAACACCGCGGACCGCCCCGTCAGGGGGGTGAAGTTGTGCGCCAGAGTGATGTCCGGGCGGAGCCGGAGAGAGAGCAGAGCGAGTTCGAGAACAGCACTGATCCCCTGCGGCCGGAGTCTCGTCGGCACTACTCGGGCGAGTCCCGCTAACTCCCGTCTCGCCGTCTCCACCCCCGTCAGGGGGACAGCAATGACAAGGGAATCCTCAGGAAAGAGCCGCGCCCAGGAGAAGGTGATCTCTCGCATGACCTCACGGTTGGAGATCGGGCCGCGAATCCACCAATTACCATCGAGCAGGACCCGTAGGGATCCTCGGTGCGAACCTGTGCCGGGCATTCGACCCCTGTCTGGGAATGGGTTCTCATGGATGTCCCGACTGTAGCGAACGGACTCCTGCACCGGACGCCCACGAGTACCGGCCCGAGGGTCGCCGCACCGAGGAGAGGGCCCCATGAGAGCTCGACGCCGCACTGCACTCGTCCGCTGGGCCGTCGCCGCGCTGGGGGCTGTCGTGGTGCTCAACGCGGTCGTCGTCGCCCAGACGCAGGTGGGCTCGGACGCGACCGCCGACTTCCTGAGCTCGGTCACGGCGCTGACCAACATCCTCTCGGTGATCGCCTTCGCGATCGCGGGCCGGAGCGCCTGGCGATCCGCGCGATCCGGGGGCAGGAGGAGTGCTGCGGCGCACGGGGAGTCGCGGGCGATCACGGCGATGCGCACCCTCAACACCGCCACGCTGCTGAGCATGTCGGGCCTGTTCCTGGTGATATACGGGCCCGCCGTGCTCGGCGACCCGGCTCAGCTGAACCCGAGCACGGTGGTCCTGCACGTGCTCGTGCCGGCGCTCGCGCTGGTCGAGCTGCTCGCCGTCCCGGGCGCCCGCCCGGTCGACCTCCGGCTGGTCTGGGCGGTGATGGTGTTCCCCGTCCTGTGGTTCGCCTACACCTTCGCCAGGGGCGCTCTCACGTCGCGCTACGTGTACGAGTTCCTCGACCCGGAGCTCTCCGGCGGGGAGCGGATCATCGTCGGGATGACCGTCCTGATCCTCTCGATCTTCTTCCTGATGGGTGTCGCGATCCTGTCCCTCCAGCGGTGGCGAACGGCGGTCCGTTCGCCGCTAGTATGAGCGCCAATACCCGCCTTCGGGGGTGTGACAACACCGTCGGACAACTGCTGTGCACCGTCGCATCGCCTGGTATTGCGACAGCAGAGTTTCGTCGGGCGCGCGCCTTTCTCACGGCGCCGCACAACAAAGGGAGAACCGGGACATGGGCAGGTCGGTCGCCATTATCGGCACGCGGGGCTATCCCAGTTACTACGGGGGATTCGAGACAGCCGTCCGACGTCTCGCGCCATTCCTTGCGGAGCGGGGATGGGAGGTCACGGTCTACGGAAGGCCGGGCACCACGGCCCTGCAGGACCCGGACCGCGACGAGCGGGTGAACACCCGGCAGACGCGGGGAGTCGAGAGCAAGTCGCTCAGCACCCTCTCCTACGGGCTCACGGCCGCTCTCGACGCGGCGAAGCGCAAGCCCGACGTCGCCCTGGTGCTCAACTGCGCCAACGGCTTCTGGCTGCCGATCCTCAAGCAGCGCGGCATCCCCACCGTCGTCAACGTCGACGGCATCGAGTGGGACCGCGCCAAGTGGGGCCGCTTCGCGAAGTTCGTCTTCCACCAGGGCGCGGTCTGGACCGCCCGCCACGGCGACCGCATGGTCTACGACGCCGCGGCGATCGAGACGCGCTGGAAGCGGGAGTTCGGCCGCGACGGCGACGTCATCCCCTACGGCGGCGACGTCCCCCCGGAGCACCCGGTCGAGCCGGGGCTCACCCACCGCGGCTACGCGCTGATCGTGGCGCGCTTCGTCCCCGAGAACACGGTGCCCGAGTTCATCGAGGCGGCCGAGCGGATCGCGCGGACCCACGACGTGGTCGTCGTCGGCTCCTCCGGCTACGGCGGGCCGATCGACCAGGCGGTCAGCGCCCTCGCGCAGCAGAACGCGCGGGTGCACTGGTTCGGGCACGTCAGCGACGACACCCGGCTCCACTCCCTCTGGCAGCACGCCGGGGCCTACTTCCACGGGCACAGCGTCGGCGGCACCAACCCGGCTCTCGTGCAGGCGATGGCCTGCGGGGCTCCGGTCGTCGCCCGCGACACCGTCTTCAACCGCGAGGTGCTCCAGGAGGCGGGGCGCTTCGTCGCTCCGACCCCGGACGCGATCGCCGAGGGCGTGCTCGCCGTGCTGAACGACCCGATCGAGCAGGAGCGGCTCTCGTACCGCGGGCACCTGCGGGCCGTGCACTCCTACTCCTGGGCCGAGGTGAACGCCGGCTACGAGCGCTCGCTGCTCAGCGTCATCGCCGAGCGGGCCTCGGCGGGAGCGAGCAGGAGCCGGGCGTGAGGGCCCCGCGCGACCTCGGCTACGACGACCTCCTCATCAGCTACCACGTCGGCCCGCTGACGGGCGTGACCGCGGAGCGTGTGCGCACTGCGCTGCGCGACCTCCTCCTCTCGCCCCGCGGCGCCGTGCTCCTGCGGCGCCGCACCCGCCTCCGCGGGTGGCGCCGGATCGACGTGGCCGCCGCCCTCGACGCGGCCGAGCGCGCCGTGCGGATCGTCGACGGCCCGCTCGAGCGCGAGGACCTGGCGCACCGACTGCTGGCGCCGCAGTTCGCGCCAGGCGAGCTGCCGGTCCGGATCCTGTTCGACGGCGCGACGGTCGGCTTCACCCTCCCGCACAGCCTCTTCGACGGCACCGGAGCGACCGCGGTCGTCGCGCTCGTGATCGAGAAGCTGGGCGCCCCGGGGGCCGACGGCACCGCTCCGAAACCGCTCGCCGCCGCTCCGCTGCGCGAGATCGTGGAGCGCTTCGAGCTCACCGGTCTCGCCGGCGCCAGGAGGGCCCGCGACACCTTCCGCACCCTGACCGCCGCGACCGGCACCGGCTACCAGCTCGACGCGACCCTCTCGAAGGAGGAGTCGGACCGCCGCGCGCGCCTGGTGACCGCGGTGCTCGGCCCCGAGACTCTGCGGGCGATCGCCGCGACCCCGGAGCAGGCGCGCGAGGGCCGGCGCCCCGCCCGCCCGCCGGTGTCGCTCAAGACCGCGAGCCTCGTGCTCCGCTGCCTGCAGGACTGCGCCGCCGACGGCCTCGACTTCCGCGTCGTCGTCCCGGTCGACGCGCGCCGCTGGGTCGCGAAGGGCACCGAGGTCGGCGGCAACCTCTCGCCCTCCCTCCCGCTCGGCCGCCTCCGCGCCGACGACTGGTCCGCGACCTCGCTCCTCGAGCGGCTGTCCGCGGCCACCAGGTCGGGCCTCCCCGCGACCTGGCTGCTCGCGAGCGCGCTGCTGAGCATCAAGACCCTCGTGCAGCACCCGCTGGCACCCCTGCGCACGCCGCGCGGGACGCCCCGCGTGCCGTGGGAGATCCACGTCTCCCTCCCCTCCACCGAGGTGCCCGTCCCGGAGGAGCTGCTGCCGCGGATCGAGCCGGACACCATGGTCGGCGGGATGCCCGCCCACCTGCGCTTCCCGCTCGGCGTCTGGGTCGAGATCGCGCCGCTGCGCGACAGCATGCACCTGACCGTCCACGACGAGACCGGCACCTTCGCTCTCGACGGCTTCGAGGAGCGGCTGCTCGCCGCCGTCGGCGCCCGGGCCGCGGAGGCCTCGTGAGCGGGCTGCTGCGCCTCCTGAACTCCCCGATCACCATGCTCGCGAGCCGCCTCTCGGTGGCGGCGCTCGGGCTGGTCAGCGCCCCGCTCATCGCGCAGGCCCTCGGCCCGAGCGGACGCGGCGAGACGGCCGCGGCCCTCGCCTCGATGTACCTGATCCCGATCGTGCTCGCGCTCGGGATGCCCCTCGAGATCCGCCGGCGCGTGCTCGCCGCGGCGGGCGACCTCGGCGCGGTGCGCACTGCCCGGCGGCTCGCGCTGCTGACCGCGATCCCGGCGGCACTGGTCGCCTGGCTGCTCACCTCGACCCTCCTCTCGGCGCTCGACGAGGCGGCCACGATCGCGGTGTTCGTCGCGATCACCGGGACCCCGCTGATGGTCTGCTGGATGATCGACATCGGCGTCGTCGGGGCGCAGCGCCGCTTCGGAGCGGTCGCGCTGCTCCAGGCCACGCAGCCGCTGGTCTACGTCGGCGGGATCGTGGTGCTGTTCCTCCTCGACTCGATCACCGTCTCGGGCGTGATCTGGTCGAACTTCGCCGGCTCCGTGATGACCGCGCTGATCGGCTCGCTGCTCAACCGCCCCCGCGGAGCCGCTCCGGCGCCCTGGCGGCCGCTCGTCCGCGGCTCCGTCACCTTCTACGGCGCGCAGGCCTCGGACGCCGCGTACCAGCGCCTCGACCAGGTGATCATGCTGCCGCTGATCGGCTCGCACCAGGCCGGTCTCTACTCGGTCGCCGTGACGATCGGCACGCTGCCCGTGTTCCTCGCGCACGCGGTCGCCGCTCCGGTGTTCTCGGACATCAGCCGGACGGAGGGGGGCGCCCGCGTCACCGCGACCGGCGACGCGCTGCGCTCGGCCTTCGCGGTCGGCCTGGCCTCGGCCGTGTTCCTCGCCGTCGTCACCCCCTGGGGCGTGCCGTTCCTCTTCGGCGACGAGTTCGCGGAGGCGATGCCCGCGGTCTTCTTCGCGATCCTCGGCTCCGTCTTCGTGGTCGTCACCGTCAGCGCGGGCGAGGTGCTCTCGGCGCGCAACCGCGGCATCAGCCTCACCGTCGCGCAGGGCGCCGGGCTGATCACCTGCCTCGTGCTCCTGTTCGCCTTCGGCCCGGCGAACGGCGCGATCGCCGCCGCCATCGCCAACGCGAGCGGGATCCTGATGGCGCTGGTGGTGATGGTGCTCGCGATCCGGCCCCCGGCGCGGACCATCGTCCCGCGGCCCTCCGACGTGCCGCTGGTCGTCCGGCGCCTCACGATGCGGGGCGGCGCGGCATGACCCGCACCGCGGCGCCGCTGCCCCGGGCCGGCTCCCGCACGGTCGCCCGCGGACCGGTGCGCACCCGCCGCACGCTCCGCGCCCTCCTCGGCCGTGACGGGCTCGGCCTGCCGTGGCTGGGCGTCCTGCTGCTGGTCTTCGCCCTCCCCGCGAACGGAGTCGCCTCCGCGTTCCTGCCGGGCGCCTCGGCGACCGCGTTCGGCGCGATCAAGGACGCCACGATCCTCGGACTCTTCCTGCTCGTGCTGGTCAGCGGGCGGATCAAGCGGGTGCCGGTGCCGATCGTCGTGCTGGTGCTGATGATCGTCGGCCTCGGCGCCGTCTCGGCCGTGTGGACCGAGAACCCGATCCAGGCCGCGTACGGCTGGCGCAACGACTTCCTGCCGTTCCTCGCGCTCATCGTGGTGCCCGCGGTGCTCGAGAAGCGCCACCTCGGGATCCTCGCGACCGCGTTCGTCGTCGCGCTGCAGCTCTCGTCGATCACGACGATCCTCACCTGGAACCAGGGGCTCGACTGGCTGTTCACCCTCGGGGTGTTCCCGCTGGCTCCCGGGACGCCGTTCCCCTCCTCCCTCTTCGTCGCCGGCAGCATCGTGCCCCGCGGCTTCAGCCCCTACAGCGCCCCGAACGAGAGCGCCGTCGCCGTCACGATCGCGCTCGCCGTGCTGTGGACCCGCCCCCGCTGGCCGCTGTGGCTGAAGGGCGCTCTGACGCTCCTGCCGCTGGTGGCCGTCTACCTGACGCAGTCCCGGAGCGGCTACATCGGCCTGGCGATGCTCGCGGTGACCCTGGTGGCCTGGGCGCTGTTCCGCGCGAAGCCGATGCTGGTGTGGGCGATGCTCACCGTGACCACGGCCGCGGCCGTCGGCGGAGTCACGCTCTACCTCTACATCGACAAGGTGATCTCGCACGTCGCCGACCCGTCGCTGATCGGCCACAGCGACAGCCTGCTCGAGAACATCCCGCTGCTCGTCGCGCACCCGTTCGGCTTCGGCCTCGGCAAGGTCGGCCCGCGCGCGCAGCTGTACTCGACCGACAGCGTCCTCGTCGAGAGCTTCTTCCTCGTACTCGCGATCGAGTCGGGGATCATCGTGATGCTGCTGTTCGCGGCGCTGCTGGTGTACCTGTTCCTCCGCGGGCTGCGCGCGCCGACGCTCGACGGCTTCCTGCCCACGGCCGTGGTCGCGGGCACGCTGGTCAGCTACACGGTGCTGCCGACGCTCCAGGAGGGTCCGGTGGCGTACACGCTCTGGATCGTCTGCGGCATGGGCGTCGTGGCGGGGCGGGCCGAGCAGGCGGTGCGCGCGGGCACCGCCCGGGTCCGCGAGCCCTCACCCTCGCGCAACGCCGCCCACCTCGACGGGCCGCGCGCCGGCACCGGGGCGCACGTCGTCACTCCCCGCGGGGAGGGGCGCCGGCACCGGCTGCAGCGCTCGCGGGTCTCAGGCGGACGCCGTCGCCGCGGCGGCGACGACCGTGCTGCGGGGAGCCTGCGCGACAACGGTCCCGAGGACGTCGCCCCCGACGTCCCGTAGCCGGTCGGCCGCGGCGACGAGGTCGGCCGAGGACGAGACGCCGGCGCCCGCGACGAGGACGGTCGTGGCGACCATCTTGCCCAGCAGCACCGCGTCGGTGGCCGAGAGGATCGCGGGGGAGTCGACGATCACGTGGTCGTAGCGGCGCGAGAGGTGCGCGATCACGCGCTCCATCGCGGGGGTGCCGATCAGGTCGCTCGGGTTCGCCTGGCTGCCGCCGGCCGTGAGCACCGTGACGCCCTGCGCGCTGACGGGCAGCGACCCGTCGGCGGGCAGGGTGCCGGTGCGGAGCAGGTCGGCGAGGGTCGGTCCGCCCGTGGGGACGCGGAAGACCGTCGACTGCGCCGGGTCGCGCAGGTCGGCGTCGATCAGCACCACAGTGCGGCCGATCTGGGCGATCGAGACGGCGAGGTTCGCGGCCACCGTGCTCTTGCCGTCGCCCTCGCGGGCGGAGGTGACGAGCAGGGTGCGCTCGTGGGTGCCGGAGCCGAACAGGAGCGTCGTGCGCAGCATCCGGAACGACTCGGCGACGGCGCTGCGGCCGTCCACGACGAGGGGGGAGCGACGGACGGCTGTGTCGAAGGGGATCGACTCGAGCACCGGCAGGGTGGTGCCGGCGGCGACGTCCTTGGCCGAGCGGATGCGGGAGTCGCCGAGCGAGCGCAGCACGACGACGCCGACGCCGAGGATGAGGCCGGTCGCTCCGCCGAGCACGAGGTAGACGAGGAGGTCGGGGCTGAGCGGCGAGCCCGGCACGGACGCCGCCTCGAGCACCTTCACGTCGACCCGGCTCGCGCCGCCCGTGACGGGGCGCTCGATCTGCGCGACGTAGCTGCGCAGGCTCTCGGCGACGGCGTCGGCGATCCGCGCGGCCTGCTCGGCGTCGGCGTCGACCACGTCGATGCTCATGATGACCGTGCCGGGGAGCGCGGCCGGAGTGACCTCGCCCGCCAGGTCGCCGACGGTCATGTCGAGTCCGAGGTCGTCGATGACGGGCTGCAGCACCGAGCTCGAGTCGACCAGCGCGACGTAGGAGGCCACCCGGGCCTCGGCACTCGTGAAGGAGGCGCCGACCTCGGCGCTGGACTGGTTGTCGGCGGTCGCGACGGAGACGAACACGGTCGTCTGCGCCCGGTACTCCGACTCCGACGCCATGGTCGCCACGGAGGCGGCCGCGAGGCCGAGGGCGACGAAGATCGAGATGACGAGCCAGCCCCGGCGGAGAAGACGTCCGTACTCGCGAATTCCCACAGTGCCGTCCTTGTCGAGGAGGGACCCGGCGGACCGGATCGAGACGATGAGCGTGCTGGTGTCGATCCTGGCAGAACCGCGCCTCGTGTCACCGGCGCCGGGCCGTGCGGACGCCTCCGGACCGGCGCGGCGGGGCGCATCCGGCCCGTCGGGGGCTCAGGCCTGTCGGATCCCGCCCGGTCGGTGTCGCGGGACGACGGACGGCGGCAGGCCGGACCGCGCCGGACCGCCTCCGCTGCCGCCTCCGACCGTGCCTACTTCTTGTAGCTCCTGGTGAGGGTGTTGTCGCCGGGGGTGGGGTCGCCGATCGCGGTGGAGCTCTTGGCGGTGATGGTGGAGGTGCCGGTCTTGGGCGTGAGGACGATGGTCCTGGTGGTGCTCTGTCCGGCTGCGAGGGTGGGGATCTTCCAGGTGAGGACCGTGGTCCCGGCGATCCTGCCGGGGGTGCGGGTGGCGCCTCCGGTGTCGGTGACGGTGGTGGGGACGATCATCTGGATGACGGTGGATCCGGTGTCGCGGGTGCCGACGTTGGTGACGGTGGTGGTGGCGGTGAGGGTCCTGCCGGTGATCTTCGTGGCGGTGGGGGTGAGGGCGACCTTCAGGTCGGCGCGGCTGCCGGAGACGATCTTGACGATGCGGGTGGCGGTCGCGGCGGCCCAGGTGCCGTCGCCGGCCTGGGCGGCGGTGACGGTGCAGGCGCTCGTCCCGGTGAGGGTCACCGTTCCCGCGGAGGTGACGGTGCACGGGCCGGTGGCGGTGTAGGCCACCGGGAGACCGGAGGAGGCCTTCGCGGCGAGGGAGTAGGCGACTCCGGTGGTCGGGGTCGCCGACGTGTTCGCGGTGAACGCGACGGTCTGCGGCTTCTTCTCGATCGACGCGGCGGTCACCACGAGGGTGCGGGTCGCCTGCGGGGCGGCGTTCCGGTCGGCGTCGCCGGCCTGATCCAGGGTGAGCACGCAGTCTCCCGGAGCGGCGAAGGTCACGGTGCCGTTCGCGACGGTGCAGGCCGCGGAGGCGGTCCCGAGGACGATCGGGGCGCTCGACGCGCCGCCGGTGACGGTCGGAGTCCACGTTCCTCCGACGACCGCCGCGGGAGCGGTGGAGGTGAAGGCGACGGTCTGCGCAGCCCTGCCGATCGTGAAGGCGCGGTCGGCGTGAGCAGCGGCGTGCGCAGCGTCGCCGGCCTGCTCGAGGGTCAGGGTGCAGGTGCCGGCGTGGTCGTAGGAGACCGAGCCCCCGGAGACCGAGCAGGCTCCCGAGGCGGCGAGCAGCGGATCGGCGGAGGACGGGCCCCGGACGATCACCGGCGTGGACGATCCGCCGACGACCGCGTCGACCGGAGCGTCGCCGCCGAACGAGACGGACCCGGCGGCCAGGCCCACCGCGATGGTCTGCGAGACCTGCGCAGCGGCGAGATGACCGGAGTCGCCGGCCTGATCGGCGGTGACGGTGCAGGTGCCGGCGCCTCCGAAGGTGACGACGCCGTCCGTCAGGGTGCAGGCGCCTGAGGCGGCGAGCACGACCGGCTGCCCGGACGCGCCGCCCGTCGCGGCGGGCGTGTAGGTGCCGCCCGGGACGGCGGGGGAGGGGGGAGTGGAGGCGAAGGCGATCGTCTGGGCCGGGAGGGTCACCTGAACGGTGCCGGCGACGTTCGGAGCCTGCTGATAGGTGGAGTCGCCCTGCTGGAACGCGTAGTACGAGCAGGTGCCGACAGCGGTGAGGAGGATGTCGACGGAGCCCGGATCGACCCGGGTCGTGCGGCAGGCGTCGTACGCGACGGCGAAGGCGGGCAGGCCCGAGCTCGTGGTCATCGTGAGGGTGACGGTGTCGCCGACGGCTCCGGTCGTGGGAGGGGTCGGGGCGAGGGTGATCGTCTGGGGTCCCTTCCGCACCGTGAAGGTGGACGACCGCTGCAGAGCGGGCGCGTAGTCCGCGTTCCCGAGCTGGTCGGCGGTGACGACGCACTCCTCGCCGACCTCGGTGAAGGTCACCACGCCGTCGGCGATGGTGCAGCCGCCGGTCGCGCCGTAGGTCGTGGGAAGCCCCGACGTGGCTGTCGCGACGGGGGAGTAGGTGGCGGAGCGCGCGGTGTCGATGCCGTGCGGGTAGTCGTAGACGATGCTCTGCGGGAGGCGGTCGACGGTGAACGATCCGGTGCGCTGCGGCGCGGGGAGGTAGAGCTCCGAGCCCTCCTGGTCGAAGCGGATGGTGCAGGTGCCCGGGCGGAGGTTGCGCACGGAGGTGCCGCCGATGATCGAGCAGACCTCCGGGGTCGTGCTCGTGACCGTGACCGGCAGGCCGCTGCCGGCACTGGCGCGGAGGTCGGCGTCCTCATCCGTCGTGAGAGCGCTCGTGGGGAGGCGGAAGTCGATGCTCTGCGCCTTCCGCACCACCTCCTCCACCGGCTTCGCGACCACCGTGAAGCTCGTCTCGACCGCCGGGGCCGACGCGTAGCGCTGGTCGCCGGGCTGGCCGGCGCGGACGACGCAGGTCCCCGCGGCGACGCCCGCGAACACGGACCGGCTCAGTCCCTCGAAGAGGAACGGAGTGCCGTCGAGCCGGCAGACCTCCGGCGTCGTGGTCGTGAAGTCCACCGGGAGACCCGAGGTGGACGTCGCGGTCACCGAGTAGGAGCCGGTCGAGTACGCGTAGCCCGCCAGCGCGAAGGCGACCGACTGGGACCTGGGCGAGAGAGTCCTGGTGCGGACGACGTCCGGAGCCGCGGTCCAGCCCGTCCCCCCGGCCTGGGAGGCGGTGATGGAGCAGAGCCCGCCGATCCGGCCGACCGCGCGTCCCGCGGTCACCGTGCACACGTCAGGAGTGGTGCTGACGTAGGTCACCGGCAGACCCGAGGACGCGGTGGCCTGCAGGACGAGGTCCCGACCGTCGGTGTCGAGGCCGGTCAGCTCCGGGAACGCGATCGACTGCCCGGTCTGCGCGGTGAGGGTGAAGGTCGAGCGCGTGATCGGCGTCCGTGCGTAGACGACGGGATCCCGGTTGTACCCGTTGAATCCGGTGTAGAGCGCGCGGATCTCGTGGCTCCCGCGCGCGAATCCCTCCGGGACCTCGATGCTCACGGTCTCGGACGTCTCCGCACCGGTCAGCGCGACGGTGCCGAGCGGTCGCTGCGTCTGGCCGGTGAACTCGGTGAACGAGATCGATCCTCCGCCGATCTGGTCCGGCTTCCTCGTGTAGCCGGTGTCGACGTCCCGGTACGAGTTCTTCGAGAGAGTGGCGGTGAGGGTCGTGGGGACGTCGATCGCGGTCGTCGACGCGCTCACCGTCATGGTGGCGTCGGGGAGCCAGGCGACCAGTGCGTCGCCGACCTTGTAGGGGCTGAGTCCGGGATCGGCGATCGGCCAGCTCCCTCCGCCTCCGC
>NZ_PSVF01000021.1:0-57892 GCF_002931975.1 Rathayibacter sp. AY1F3
GACGTCGGCGCGGGCGCGGGCGCGGGTGGCTTCGCGGTCGGCCTCGACGCTGCGGCCCATCGCGTTGTGGGCCTTCTCGATCGCGTTGCGGTGCCGCGTCTCGGAGTGGTGGCCGATCTTGATCGGCTCGCCACCCTCCGGGAGCCGATCGAACGCGCGGCGCGCGGCCGCGTCGGCGGTATCGGCGTCCGCGGCGCGCCGGTCGGCCTTCGCATCGAGCGCGTCGACGCGGGCGGCCTGGCGCTCGATCTTGTCCGCCTCGGCCTCGGCCGTGGGCCGGAACGTCTCGGCGGCGTCGATCGTGACGACGTGCCCGGCCTCGCGCAGCGCGGTCGCGGCGCGGTTGATGGTCCACCACTTCGGCAGGCGATCGCGGGACTGCGGGACGTACCAGGCGCCGATGGAGCGGCCCCAGCGCCAGCCGGACGCCTTCAGGATCTCGGCGGTGCCGTCGCCGCGGCTGGTGCCCTCGATGATCGTTCCGGCTTCGGGGGTGTGGGTGATGGTGAGCATGTCGGTTCTCCTTCTCGGTTCGGGGGTTCAGTCGTTGTCGCGGTAGTCGGCGGGCGTCTCGCTGCGGTCGTGCAGCGCGTAGGCGGCCGGGTACAGGTCGAGCGCTCGCGCGACGTCGACCGGAACGATGACGTAGGCGCCGGAGGCCATGTAGCCGACGCGATCCGCGGGCACCGGGTCGACGGGCTCGAAGTGCTGCAGCGTCACTCCGGAAAGCCCCGCGCGGCCCTGGCGGGTGACCAGGTGCACGGCGGGGGTCTGCTCGGTCACCGGGTCGCGGCCACCGGCGCCGACGATGACCACCTGACGGGCGGTCCGGCTGATGCCCTCCGCTCCGGGTCCGTGGTTCTCGCTTTTGATGACTTCGGTACGGGTGCCGCGCTGCTGGCTCATGGTGTCTCTCCCTCTGGCTGATCGTTTTTCTTTGCCTCTCCGGCGGGAATGACCGTTTGAGTGGAGGCGGCGGAGTGACGCCGATCACGGGCGAAATAAGCCCGGAGGGCGCGTCCGGGATCGGTGGCACGCAGCCGGTGGAGCGAAATAGGTTGAGACCGCGGAGAGGTGAAGAAAACCCGAAGGATGGGCCGCTGTGCGGCCTCCTCACGGCGTCGCGGAGCGACGCTGCGCGAGGACCCTCGCGCCCCCGGAACGGGTGTCTACGCCGCGCTGAGCGGGGTACAGGGGATGACAGAGCGCCCGGCCTGCGAAACGTGCCGGGTGTGGTGGGGCTGGGCTAGCGGCCGAGGCCTCCGAGTTCGGGGCCGCGGGCCGGCTTCCGGGTCGTGGGGAAGCTCTGAGCGGCTGCGGCGCGTGTCTGCACGAGGGCCGTGTCGACCAAGGGGCGCCCGAACGCGGTGCGGGACTGGTCGACGTCGAGAGTGCGCGGCTGTCCTTCGCCGGGGGTGTTGAACCGGCGGAACCGCATCACGGTCGCTGCGGTTTCCGCGAGCTGTTCAGCGGCGAACTCGGGGAGGGAGCGGCCCTCGGGGCCGGCGTAGACGTTGCGGGCGTACTCGCTGGGCACCCATCGGCCGCCGAGCTCGTCGGCGCCGGCGAGGGCGCGTTCGTAGGACTGCTGCCACCGTCCGGCGATGCGCGCTTCGGACAGCTCGAATGGGACCTCGACGTCGATCACTTCGACGCTGTAGCCGGCGGCCGCGAACTGTTGCCCCAGCTCGACTGCCTTGTCGGGCGAGGAGAGCACGGTGTCGATGACGACGTTCTGACCTTCTCGCATCGCTACCTGGCGCAGCTCCGTCGCAAGGAGGGAGGATTCTTCGTGCACGAGGGAGGCCAGCTCGAGCGGGAAGAACTTCTCCCCCGCCGCCTCGGCGGCGCGGACCTCCGGCGGCAGGATGGCGCGGTCGTAGCTGCCGTCCTTGATCGCTTCGGTGAGTAACGCCCGCTTGAACTCGTCGGCGTCGACGGTGAGCCAGGCGCTGCGGTCGGAGCCGAGCACGTCTGCGAGGACGGTCGACTTCCCGGCTCCGGGCGGGCCGGCGAGGATGATCGCCTTTCGCTCGTGACGCACGTCAGGGAACTGTGCGCGGTACTCGGCTAGGAGGCGGTCGTGGAGCAGCTGGCGTGCAGCGCGCGGCTCGAATACCCCGTCAGGGTCCCGGCGGAACCAGTCGCGATTGTTGACCGTCGCGCGCTCGCTCGCCGGGCTCAGTGGGCCTCCCGCTCGCGCCCACGCGCGCACCGTTTCGCGGTGCGTGGCGATCGCTGACGAGTCCTCCCCCGTCACCGACCTTGCTCGCAGTAGCGGTCCAGGATCTCGTCGTAGGTGTCTGCCTCGATCAGGTGCTCACTGAGCGCACGCCGGACCTCCGCGAACTCCCCCGGGTCCAAGGTGGTCCAGTCGTAGCCGTCGCTGGGCGATCCGGGGCGATACGGCCAGCGGCCAAGCTCATCGATGACCTGCTCCCGCGTCAGCTCTCCCGCGTCGTAGCGCTGGGCAATCTCGTAGGGCGTCGCGCCGGAGAATCCGGGGCGCACGTCGGGAACCGCGGCCGCGGACTTCAGGGCGCTGTTGACGGAGGGTTGAGAGATACCGATCTGACTGGCGAGCTGCTTTTGCGTGGTGTCCTGGGCCACGGCGCGCAGCGCGCGAAGGTAGGACACGCGAGTCACGACCTGCAAGCTGCGCAGCCGGCGAACGGTGTCCCCATCGGGCTTCTCAGCGATTGACATGGCAACCACCTCCTATAGAACATTCTATCTCAGCGCGAGAGCCGCCGACAGTGGTTACCGTGCGTGCGCTGTTGCCAGCTCTCCCCAGTGCGTTGTCGCGCGCAGTGACAGCGCTTCGCGTTTCATCGTCCATACCGGTCCTTTGCGGATGCCGGCGAGGCCGAGCCCGACCGCGGAGCGGCCGTGACGCTTCGTCACGGCGTCGATCGTGGCGCCGATGCCCTTGGTGTCGAAGTCGTTGTCGAACACGTCGAGCAGGGCGTGAGAGCCCTTCGCGGACAGGTTGGTGAGGATCACGCCGGCGCGCACGTAGCGCGCGCCTTCGCGCAGTCTGGGCACGAGGGTGCCGGTGGCGGCCTTGACGATAGTCACCGGATCGTCGGTGGGGACGGGGAAGCCGGCCATGCCGCCGGCGGACTCGTAGGGCGCGTCGGCGTAGGGCGACGTCGACGCGAACACGCTCATCGTCTTGGTGACCGACCCCTGCGCTCGGAGGCGGTGCGCGGCGCGCTGCGCGTAGACGGAGAGCACCTGTTCCATGTCCGCGATCGTCGTCACGGGTGAGGAGAACGAGCGCGAGAAGATCAGCTGGTCCCGAACCGTGCGTGCGGCCTCGAGCGGGATGCAGTCGATTCCGCGCAGCTCGTAGACGGAGCGCTGCAAGACGACGGAGAACTTCTTGCGGATGAGCGCGGGGTCCGCGTCGCGGAGGTCGCGGATCGTGTGGATGTTCAGCTCTGCGAGGCGCTTGGCGGTGCGGCCAGCGACGCCCCACAGCTCGGTGACGTGCTGGGAGGCCATGAGGCCGTCCATCTGCTCGGGTGTGTACCAATCGGTGTCGCACACTCCCCCGAGGCTCGGGTGCTTCTTCGCCCCGCCCTTGTTGACGAACTTCGCGAGAGTCTTGCTCGGCCCGAAGCCGACGCACACCGGCAGGCCGACGTTCTTCGCGACGGCCGCGCGCATTGCTCGGCCGATCTTCTCCCGCTCCGTCACATCGCCGTCGACTCCGACGAAGCTCTCATCGATCGAGTACACCTCCTGCCAGGCGGAGTACCGGCCCAGCAGCTCCATGACGCGCGCGGACAGCTCGCCGTACAGCTCGTAGTTGCTCGAGCGGGCGATGACCTCCGGGAGTCGGCCGGCTCTGATCAGAGGTTCGATCTTGAACCAGGGGGTGCCGTTCTCGATGCCGAGCTGCTTCACCTCGTCGGAGCGGGCGACCACGCAGCCGTCGTTGTTCGACAGGACGACGACGGGCCGCCCGCTCAGCTTGGGATCGAACAGGCGCTCGCACGACACGTAGAAGGAATTGACGTCGATGAGGCCGATGCGGCGCTCAGAGCGCACGGTGGAGCCGGTGCAGGCAGACGGTGACGACGCCCCACACCTGGAGGTCGCTCAGCTCGGGGACGACGATCGGGGGATAGTCGGGGTTCTCGGCACGCAGCACCACTCCCCCGCGGTGCAGTTCGAGCCGCTTGACGGTCAGCTCGCCGTCGAGAATCGCGATGACGACGCTGCCGTGGGTCGGTGTGATCGAGCGGTCGACCACGAGCTCGTCGCCGTCGCTGATGCCGGCGCCGGTCATGCTCTCGCCGGACACGCGGACGATGAACGTCGAGGTCTTGTCGCGGATCAGGTGGTCGTTGAGGTCAAGAGAGCCGTCGAAGTAGTCCTGCGCCGGCGACGGGAAGCCTGCGGCCACCGCGTCGCCGGTGACGAGGAAGGCGATGGAGACGGCCTCCTCGGCCGGTGTGGCTATGCGGTCCACGACGGTGACGCTCATGCCACCCTCCCTCGCTTAGTCGAACGTGTGTTCGAATGCGTTCGAGTGTATGTCGACTCCACCGACATGCGATCACGGCCCAGGCGGCGGGCGGCTCGACAGGTTTCGGTCGGGCGTGTCCTACCCAGATACCTATATAGGTATCTGGGTAGATTGCTATCTGTGTAGGTATCAAGATAGGTTGCGACCATGCAGACGATGATGATCTACAGCGAGAGCGGTGGTGCGACCAAGAGCACCACCGCCGTCTCCCTGGCGACAGTGGCGGCGGAGGACGGCAAGCGCGTCATCCTGATCGACCTCGACCCGCGCGGGGCGACGACCAAGTGGCTCGACGCGCAGCCCGTCGACGTCGGCCTCGACGTCGGCGCGATCCTCGGCAACCAGGACCCGCGGGGGTGGGCGGACGAGCTGGCCGTGCCGTCACCGTTCCACGAGAACCTTCGAGTCATCCCGTCCGACCGCAGCGTGAGTGCCCGCGAGACGGACGACCCGGGGGAGGTCGGGCATCGTCTGGCCGACTCGCTCGAGGGAGTGCCTGCCGACCTGGTGATCATCGACTGCCCGAACCGCCAGGGCGGCTCACTGATCTTCAACGCTCTGACGGCGGCCGAATCGGTGATCTACGCGGCCACGCCGACCGCGGACGGCGTAGACGGGTTCCTGGGGGCACAGGAGAGCGTGATGCGCTACAACGCCACCAGCGGCCGCCAGGCGGTCGCTGAGGCCGGCATCATCGTCGGCGGCTACAAGGAGACGGTAACGCCGCGCGAGGCGACCCACAGCATCGAGCAGATGCGGGGGACGGGCCTTCTGCTGACGCCGCTCATTCCACATCGGACGATCGTGGGGGAGGTCCGGTACTCGCACGACTGGTACGGCCGCTTCCGCAAGGGAGCCCCCGTCGCCCAGGCATACCGAGAACTCGCACGAAAGGTGATCCGATGACCAACGAGGACCGCCCCCAGAGCCTTCCCGCTCGACGGGCACAGCCGGCGCCGGACCGGCGCGACCCGATCGACTCGAAGCCGCGCCCGGCGCCGGCTCCTGCTGTGGCCGCACCGGCGACGTCGGCCCCGGCGCGAACGGGTGCCACGGCTCCTCGTTCTCGGCCGCGGAAGGCGCCTACGGAGGTTCTGCACGCCGATATCGAGGCGGAGCTGTCGTACTACGTCGAGGACCTGCGCGTCGCAACAGGACGAACCAAGCGCGACATTGTGGAGTCGGCGCTGCGCGAGTACCGCGATCGCAACCCGCTGGCCTAGCCAGCCGCGTGGTACTAGATAGCCAGATACCTATATAGGTATCTGGCTATCTTGCTTTTGACGGGGCGTCAGAGCGTGGCTGCGCACCAGGTTGTGACGGCCTTCTCGAAGACAGCCGGGTCAGCGTTCCATTCGAGGGCGTGAGCGGAGGGCCGGGCGGGCACGAGAGGAGCCTGCTCGTGCGTCTGGCTGAACGCACGGGAGTCGCTGAACGGGGTGGTGCGGTCACCTTCGGAGTGGATCAGGAGTGCGGGCACGGGGACTTGCACTGACGCTCGGGTCCAGTCGAGAGCGTGGAAGTCCAACGGAACCGGCGACCCGAGGAGGCGGCTGAGGATCGGCGTCGCGAGGGCGGCTATGGCCGCGGAGGCGATGACGCGGGGGACGCCGGCATTGGCGGCGCTGTAGAGCACGCTGCTGCGCCAGCTGAGGACGGGGGAGACGAGGATCAGCCCGGCGATCTGCGAGCGGTGCGCCGAGCTCGTAGCGAGGCGCAGAGCGATCGACGCTCCGCTCGACCAGCCCACGAGCAGGACGCGGCGGGCTCCGCGCTCGAGCGCGAGAGCGATCGCGGCGTCGACGTCGGGCCACTCCGTCTGCCCCAGGGTGAAGGCATCCAGCGGCGCAGGCGGGCCTTCTCCGTCGCCTCGGAACGAGGGGACCAGTGAGGTGTACCCGGTCCTTCTGAGGGCGTGAACGGAGCGGAAAGCGCCGTCTCGTCCGGACAGGCTGCCGTGAACGTGGATCGCCCAGGTGCTCGCGGCGTCTCCGTCGCCGGGGAACAACCACGCGGGCGCGTCGCCCAGCTCAGTTGCGACCGGAACCTCCCGGGCCTCGGGGTCAAGTTCTTTCGCCGTGGCAAACACGTTGCCGATTGGTCGGCTGACGGAGCCGGCGGCGGGGGAGGGGCTGCCGGGAGGGACGGTCAGCGTTCGCTCGATGCCGTCCGCTCCGGTGCGCAGAATCGGGCCGAGAACAGCGTGCCGAGATTCGTCGTCGTAGAGCAGCCCGAGGGTACCGTCCTGCTTGGTGATCGGCGTGGGCGCGAGCACGATGCGATCGGGCGCCGGAACGGCGGCGATTGGTGTCGGCTTGCTGCGCTGGGGTCGGATGACGCGGCCGGCCACGGTCGCGACGATCCCGACGCCGGCGGCACCGACGACGGCGGCGGGGATCGCGATCCAGAGGGCTCCCACGAGGGCTACGCGGCCTTCCCGATGCCGTTGCCGCCGATGACCCGAGGGGTGAATGCCCGGTCGGGTGAGATGAGCGCCCGCAGGCGCTCGAGCGCAGCACACGCGGCGGGAGTGAGGTCGATGTCCCCTCGAACCTGAGCGTTCTTGGTGCTCACGAGCACCTGCTGAGCGTGAGCGATGAGTCGGCGCTCTCCGAGATAGGTGGTGATGGTCGGCCGCTCAATGAGGTTGTGGCGGAGGGCGTAGCGCGACGCGCGAGCGACGACGAGGCGGTGGCGGATGGGGAGAACGATCGCGGTCCATCCGATGCCCAGCATGATGATGAGCAGCCCGAGGAAGAAGGGGATTTCTGCAGCGTTCCATGCGGAGTAGCGGAAGGCGTCTCCGCCGTATCCGAAGTGCGAGGCGGTAAGGAAGCCGATTTCGATCAGGCATCCCACGGTTGTCACGGCGAAGCCGGTGGTGAACACGACCTGCACTCCGCGCCAGTTGCGGCGGGCGTTGATGATCGAGGAGACGGACAACCACACGAGAGTCGCCATGTAGGCCGATCCGTAGAGCCACACGGCCGTCTGGTCGAGGCGATCGATGATGAAGTCCTTGCTCGTGTCTCCGCGGTCGCGGATGAGCAGGAACGGGACGATGTAAGAGCCGAACATGAGGGCGAGGCCCCACCGGCTGCCGATGCGGCCTTCGCCGCCGGCGCGACGTCCGAGAGCTTCACGGAAGAACCAGAATGCGGACGTGGCCGCGAGGTCGCGGACGAGGGTGATCACGTTGGATCCACCCAACAGGGTGTCGTAGGTGTCGAACGGGACTGGCCAGCCGTAGGTGGAGAGGGCGACGATGCCGCTGACGGTGGCCCAGAACGCGGGGCGACCGGCGGGTGACGCGATGGCACGGGGCGCGCGCACCATCACCAGGGCGATGAGGAGCGCGAGGCATACCTGCTGGATCATCCGAAATACGTTTCTTCGCTCGTCCTATTGAGTGTTTGGATGCGGCGGACCATGGCGAAGGCTACTTCTTCGATTGCAATCTCCGCCTTGGCTTCCACACTGTCCGGATCGTCGGTAGGCGCGCAGGGGTGCGTGGCGCCGGCCCTGCGGTCGGGGTGCACCAGGCGCGGGATCTGCTCGCTGAACCAGGCGTCGGGAGCGTAGACGAAGAGGATGTGAGCGAGCTCGTGGCAGGCGTTCTGGCTTTGGTAGTGCAGCTCGTCGCTCTCTCGGCAGACGACGGTGCCGAACTCGGCCGTGTCGATCCACAAGCCGGTGACCGTTTTGAGGGCAGTGCTGGCGGAGGCGATCAAGTAGATGGGCTTGCCGTAGACCTTCTCGACAGCCGCTTGCAGGTCATCCCACGTCGCGGCCGCGGGAAGGGCGAGCTGCGCTACGAACTCGTCGGCGGCTTGGACGATGGAGCCGCTGCGACCCTGGCCGTTGCGGCGGAGCATCCGCCACCGGCCGCGGCCTCGTTCCGTGGAGTCTGACGCCATAGGTGGACTCCGTTCGCCTGGCCGGGACAAGCTCATCCACTTTAGACGGCATTGCGCGCAGGGCGAAGCTGCGAGCCCGGCGGGGCGGAGCGTGCGCTAGCGGCGCAGCTCGGTGACGATTTCGGAGACGACGGCAGCGATGCCGCGCAGCTCGGCGGGCTCAATCGTGCCGAGGGAGCGCGCAGCGACGCGCTCGATGCCGAGGGTGCGCATGGCACCGTCGAATCCCAGCCGCGCCTCCACGGCTTCGACCAGCTCGGGATCGTCGCGAAGGAGGTAGTCAGGGTCGATGTCGAGTGCTTCGGCCACGGCGAAGAGTACGTCGACTCTCGGCGCGGAGGGGAGTTGCCCGGTCATGAGCAGGCCCCATTCTTGGCGGTCGATCGAGGCCCCGCTGAGGAGAAGGATCTCGGAGATTTTGGTGCGGGAAGAGGTCGCATCGAGGCCACGTGAGTTGAAAACGAGCGAGAGACGGCGCGCCAGTTCGGCGGGCCGGAGTGCGCTGGATTCTTCACCCGTGGTGTTTCCGTCTACGACGTAGCCAACCAACTCCTTGAAGGCTACGCGCCCGCGAAGTTGCTTCACGAGTGCATCCAGGTCGGCGTTGGTGGCGTGCACGAGGGCAAGAAGTACCGGTACCGGCATATCTCGCTCGCCCTTGATGTAGCGGAGGACGGTCCGATAGGGGAGGCCGGCTCTTTCGGCCGCGGCCTTCACATTGAAACCGGCTTCGTAGATGGCGCTCTTGACGGCCTCGCCTATTGCGGCATTGACGTTCGTTGAGTCCACCTCCACACCACGATTCTAGGTCGGCGGGTGTCGCCTGCCGTCAGTGTAGACAGGCAGTGTCCCATTTGGGCAACTGGCGAGTGTCCAAACGGGCATTTCTGGTCTAGGTTGGTGCTCACGGCGATGAAGGGGACCACCGGCATGAAGCACACACGGCAGCGCAACAGCGTTCAGCTCGGCGCGGTCGCCGTCGCAGTCGGGCTCGCCTTGGCGGGTTGCTCGAGCAGCGAACCGGCGGTGCAAACGTCCTCAGGCTCGACTCCTTCTGTATCGGCCACGCCCTCCGTTGAGGCATCCGCTGAGGAGACGCCCGATGCCGAGTCGGTGCCGCACGACCACGACGCCGAAGCTGACCCGGATGCCGAAACCGACTCGACGGCTCTCGCGACCCGCGCAGTGACACTGTTCTGTCGTCCGTCCCTCGACTACGACACGTGGATCGCTGAGCTGTACCCGGTGCTGTCGCAGGCTGCGGCGGTTGCTTACGAAACCGTCGACCCGGCGAACGTGCCCTGCACGGGCGTCACCGGTACCGCGCAGATTCGGGACACCGACGGTGCCTACACCGCGCGCGTCCTGGTCCCCACGGATGCCGGCGACTACTCGGTGTACGTGCACCGCCCCCTCGACACCTCTCCGTGGGCTGTCGAGCAGATCACCCCCTTGGCATCGGAGTAACCCGGTGGCGAAGGGGGGAGTGGGGGTGCTGGCAGCGATCATGGTGCCCGTCGTCGCGATCGCGATGCTCCTGTGGGTGCTGTTCTTCGGCGGCTCGGCCGCTGCGGCATGTCTGCCGGGCGGGGGACCGGTCAACGTGGCCGCGATCCCGGCAGATGCTCGAGTCGGTGGCTACGGCCACGATCAGCTCGTCAACGCGGGCCTGATCGTCAACGCCGGGGCCGCGAAGGGCCTCGGCGCGGACGGGCAGACGCTCGGCGTGCAGACGGCGATCGGTGAGTCCTCGCTGGTGAACATCAACTACGGGGACGGGGCGATCAACCCGGACGGCTCGGTCGCTGACTCGATCGGCCTGTTCCAGCAGCAGTCGAGCTGGGGCACCGTCGAGCAGCGCATGGACCCCACGACCTCCGCGGGCTTCTTCTACGACCGCCTCGTGGCAGTCGAGGGCTGGCAGACGATGGAGCCCTCCATCGCGATCAACAAAGTCCAGCGCAACGCCGACCCGAACCACTACACGAAGTACCGCGCCGACGCCGTGGCGATCATGGCCTACCTCGCCGGCCTCGGCAGCACCCCGGCCGCGACGACCGGGGCCGCAGTGCCCGTGTCGACGTCGACAGCCACGCCGCCCCCCGTGGCCGCCGGATGCGCGGCTATCTCCGGCGATGCGCAAGCTCTCGCGCAGGGCCTCGTGAAGGCGATGGATGAGGGGCGTCTGCGCTTCCTCGAGGACCGCTACGCGCAGCAGGTCCGCGACGTCGCCGCGGGCACCGCGTCGGCAGACTGCGGCCTCGACGTCCGCATCCTCCAGATCATCACCATTGCGCTGAACACGTTCGACACGGTGGGCGTCTCCGACCTCAACCGCAAGTGCACGAACGAGACCGGGCTAGGGGCGGGCACCGCCTCCTCCCACTACATCGACGGCGGCGGTCACGCGGTGGACTTCACCGCATTCAACGGCACCGCCACTACGGGCTGCGACGCGAACGCCTTGCAGCTGCTCAGCGTCCTCGACCCCCAGGTGCCGAACGGCTCGCGGGCCGGCCAGATCCAGTGCCGCTCGACCCACTACACGAACATCGGCGGGTTCTACGACACCCCGAACCACCTGCACTTCGACATGGGCTTCACCGACGCCCCTCTCACCCTCGCCGGATAACCGGACCTTCTCGGCGCCCCAACCGGCGGCACCGATAACCCCGCACCACCAACCAAGAAAACGGAGCACACCATGTCTGTTCTCGCTCTCTCCTCCGAGCTGATCACCGCCGCCGGCGCCCTCGCCGGTGTCGTGCCCGACCCGGGCCCCGGCGGCATGCCCCCCGGGTTCGAGGCCTTCACCACCGTCATGGGCTGGGCCAAGTGGGTCGGCCTCGGCGTCGCCGTCGTCGGCCTGATCATCCTCGGCGTCACCATGACCGTCTCCGCCCGCCGCGGCGAAGGCGGAGAAATCGGCGGCTGGCTCGGCCGCCTGCTCGTCGGCGTGATCATCGTGTCCGCCGCGTTCACGATCGTTGGCTTCCTGATGGGCGCGTAGCGTCCCGGGGAAACCAACCGATCAACGAAAGGCACGACGTCATGAGCGACACGGGATCCCGCAGCCCCTTCACCAGTCGAGGATTCATCTTCGGAGCGATCATCTTCGGAGTCCTCGTACTGGCGGCGATTCTGCTCGCTGTCACGTCCCTCGGCGGTGGTGGCGGGCAGCAGAGCGCGCCCGCCACCACCGCGACGCCGACGAGCGCGGCGACGCCCGAGGCCGACGCGGACGCCGCAAGCGTCTGCGGACTTCCCGGGTACGAAGAGAGCGGCACCCTCACCGCCGCCCCCGTGACCGAATGGACCATCGTCGGCACGATGGCCGCTCCCGGAGGCGCCGACGTCGGCCCGGGTGTGACCGACAGCGACGGGCTCCGCCGCTGCTACGCGCACACGGTGGAGGGTGCCCTGTTCGCCACGGCGAACATCTGGGCGATGGGTACCAACGGAAGCCTTGGCGACTCCATCACCGACAAGCTCTCGGTCCCCGGGCCTGGCCGCGATGCGGCAATGGCTCGCCAGAGCTCCAACACAAGCAACGGACTGAGCGCTCAGATCATCGGTTTCAAGACGCTGGCCTACACCGGCGACGCCGCGACGATCGATATCGCGTTCCGCCTGAACACGGGAGTACAGATGAGTATCGCAACGGAGCTGCGCTGGTCGGAGGGCGACTGGAAAGTCCAGCTCACCGACGACGGTCAGAGCTCCTACCGCCCGGTCACCCTGCAGAGCCTGGGTGGCTACGTGCCATGGGCGGGTGTTGAGTGAACCCCGCCGCCGCTACGGACGCCCCCTGCGACTTCTGGGACCTCGGATGCCAGGCCGGTCAGGGCCTCGGTGAAATCGTCTCTCAGGCATCGAACGATGCCTTGCAGCAATTCGTGAACAACATCCTCGAGGGCTACGGCAAAGCGATTGTCTCGCTAGGCACCCTCTGGGTGAACGTCCCCTCCCCGGTGACCGTGGTCGACAGGGGAGGCGGCGTCAACGGCGGCGGAACCCCGCCGCTGCCTGAGGCATTCGAGACGATCCTCGGTTACGTGACGTGGGTCGCCGCGGGCCTCGCCGTCATGTCGCTCATCATCGCTGGCGTGATGATGAGCAGCCGTCGTCGCCACGGCGACGGCGAGGCGCACATGGGCCGCATCGGCGTCATCATCCTCGCCGTGTTCCTGCTCTCCTCGGCATCCGCGCTCGTAGCTGGGTTCCTCCCGCTGGCGATGCACCTCAATGAATCCTCGAGCGTGGTCGGCTGGGTGCAGGGGCAGCTCGAGTGGTACGCCGGCGGCCTTGCAATCCTCTCGATCCTCGTCGCCGCGGGCCGCATGGTCTGGACGCAGCGCGCGGGCGAGCTGCGCACCCTCGCCCGCTCCGTGCTGACGCTGATCGCTGTCGCCGGGGCCGGCCTCGTCGTAATCCGTCTCGCCACGCAGGCGGGTGACGCCTTCTCCATCTGGATCCTCAACAACTCCACCAACTGCGACGTCACCAACGGTGAGAGCAACTGCTTCGGCACCAACATTTTCGCGATGATCAGCCTCACCGCGACCGCGCCCATCGGCCTGATCGGTCTGTTCTTCCTCGGCATGCTCGCCGTCCTGATGACCTATATCCAGATCGCTCTGATGATCTTCCGCGGCGCGATGCTCGTCGTCCTCGCCGGCATCTTCCCCATCGCCGCGGCCGCGACGAACACCGAAATCGGTCAGCAGTGGTTCAAGAAGGCGATGGCCTGGACTCTCGCCTTCATCCTCTACAAGCCCGCCGCCGCGATCGTCTACGCGATCGCGTTCCGGATGACCGGCACCGACCTGTTCAAGTCGGACGGCACTGGCCTCTTCCAGATTGTCACGGGCCTCGCACTGATGCTGATCGCGCTCATTGCCCTACCTGCGCTGATGCGCTTCCTCGTTCCTGCTATCGCCTCGGTTGGTGGCGGCGGCGGCGCAGGTCTCCTGCTCGGCGCAGCAGCGGTGAGCGGGGCCGGAGACATTGCCACCGGTGCGATCCGGGCTAGCAACGGGGGCGGAAAGTCCGGAGGCGGAGGCGGCGGCTCGTCGACGAACGGACCGACCGGAAGTAACTCCTCTCCGGGATCGCCAGCGTCGTCATCCGGGATGGGTGCCGCGGGTGCGGCGCCTACCGGCGGTGCGGGAGCTGCAACAAGCGGAGCGGGTGCCGGAGCGGGTGCCGGAGCGGGTGCCGGAGCGGCAGCCGGAGGCGGAGCGGCAGCCGGAGGCGGAGCGGCCGCAGGTGGCGTGGCCGCCGCTGGGCCGATCGGCGCCGGTGTCGCCGTCGCGATGAAGGCCGCCGAAGGCGCCAAGCACGCGGCGGGAGCCGTGAAGTCGGCCACCGACGACGCCACGGGCAGCAATCAGAACGGGAGCTAGACCATGACCACTACCGCACCTGAGCCGGTCAAGGCTCGCACCTACGGCAACTGGCGAAAGCCCCAGACCGCCGGCCTCGGCGGGCTCGGGCAGCTCGCCACCCTCGTGATGTTCGTGGGCATCTTGTCCTCGATCGTCGCGTCCATGTTCGCCGGCCTCGGGCCGGCACTCATCGTCGCTGGGATCTTCGGCGGCATCCTCCTGACCGTCTCGGTCAAGGACAAGCACGGGCAATCAGCCCTGGGAAGGACGGTGGTCCGCGTGAACTGGTGGCGCACCAAGAGCAAGGGAGCGAACATCTACCGCTCCGGCCCGATCGGCCGCGCGAAGTGGGGGACGTTCCAGCTGCCTGGCCTGGCCGCACCCTCGCAGCTCACCGAGCACGAGGACTCCCACGGCCGCCGGTTCGCGCTGATCAGCACCCCCATGACGAAGCACTTCACCGTGGTCCTGGCGACGGAGCCGGACGGCGCCGCGCTGGTGGATCAGGAGCAGATCAACAACCAGGTCGCGGAGTACGGCATCTGGCTCGCCAACCTCGGAGACGAGCCCGGTATCGAAGCCGCCTCCGTCACTGTCGAGACGGCTCCGGACACCGGCACCCGGCTGCGCGGGGAGGTCGAAGGGTCGATGGACCCCGACGCCCCGCTATTCGCTCGAGCGATGCTCGCTGAGGTCGTGGACAGCTACCCGGTCGGCTCCGCGACCATCCGCGCGTACATCGCGCTCACCTTCACGGCCACGGCTCGGATCGGCGGAAAGCGCCGCAACGCCAAGGAAGTGGCTGCGGATCTTTCCGCGCGCATTCCCGGCCTGACGAACTCGCTCGCAGCGACCGGCGCCGGTGCTGCTCGGCCTCTGAACGCGCAGGAGCTGTGCGAGGTCATCCGCACCGCCTACGACCCCGACGCTGCGGTGCTGATCGACCAGGCCCGCGCTGCGGGCGAGACAGCCGACCTCTCCTGGACCGACGTCGGCCCCGCCGCGGCCGAAGCCCACTGGGACTCCTATCGGCACGATGGAGCCGTGTCGACGTCGTGGACGATGACCGCCCCGCCGCGCGGCGTCGTGCAGGCCGGCATCCTCGCCCGTCTGCTCGCCCCGCATCGCGACATCGCCCGCAAGCGCGTCACCCTGCTCTACCGCCCCATCGACCCCGCCCGCGCCGCAGCGCTCGTGGAAGCGGACCTCAACGCTGCACAGTTCAACTCCTCGGCCTCGACCAAGCCGACCGCGCGCTCGACGCTCTCGACGCGCTCGGCGCAGGCGACAGCCGCGGAGGAAGCCTCCGGCGCCGGGCTGATGAACTTCGGCCTGATCGTCACCGCCACGACGATGCAGCGCACGCAGGAGCCCGAAGCGCGTGCCGCCGTCGACTCCCTCACCTCCGCCGCACGGCTGCGGATGCGACCGGCCTACGGATCGCAGGACTCCGCCTTCGCCGCCGCGCTCCCGCTCGGCCTGGTCCTCCCGCGGCACCTGCGCATCCCCAACGAGGTCCGAGAAGCGCTGTGACCTCGATGAGCGCGCAGGGGACGGCACCGGGCGAGTGTCCGGTGCCGTCTCCGCTTAAGTCCCACCGCCCCGCCCCGATCACTGCCGGAGGTTCCCAGTGAGCATCATCAGCACCAAGTTCTTCTCTCGCCACCGCGACGAGACGCCCGATGACGTCTCCACGGATGCCGACGAGCTGCCCACCGGCGCCGGCGGAGTCGATGAGGAGCAGGAAGCTCTCGACGTCGACGTGTTCGACACGGCCGTGCCCACGGGTGCGGTCGGTGCTCCGTCGACGGCGGAGGCCGCGTCGGCGTCGACGTACAGCCGTGCCGGCTCCCGCCGAGCCCGCAAAGAGGAGGAGGAGGCTGCTGCGGCTCGCGCTGCGGCATCACCGCTGGCGCGGGAGAAGCCCTCGAAGCGGTCGCGGAAGAAGCGGGCGATCCCGCACCAGGGCGGCAAGCAGAAGGTCGAGAAGAACGTCGCGCCGATCCGGCCGATGCGCCCGACCTCGACGGGGTGGCTGGGACGTGGCGGCGGGCAGGCCGTCTCGATCCAGCCCGCCGATGAGTTCCGCGCAACGACCGTGCAGGTGTGCGGGCTGTACCCGTTCTCGGTCGGCACCGGAACTCCCATGATCGGCGTGCCGCTGGGGAAGAACCTCGCCACCGGGGCGTCGGTGCTGTGCGATCCGATCAGCTGGTTCCAGCGGGCGCAGCTCATCTCGAATCCGTCGATGTTTGTCCTCGGTAAGCCGGGCCTCGGGAAGTCCTCGCTCACCCGCCGCATGGCGACCGGGCTCGCCGGATACGGCACCCTCCCGCTGGTCCTCGGTGACTTGAAGCCCGACTACGTGGACCTGATCCGCGCCCTCGACGGCCAGGTCATCACCCTCGGCCGCGGCCGCGGCTACCTCAACATCCTCGACCCGGGCGAGGCGACGGTCGCCGCGCAGCGACTCCGCGACGACGCCGACCAGGCCCTCGAGCGCGCCTCCGAGCTCGACGCTCGCGGCGAGAACTCGGCGGAGGAGCGCAAGCACGCGGTGAAGTCGCAGCGCCTCGCGTCGCAGGTGCTCGCGGACGCTCACGGCCGCCGGCACACGATGATCGCGGCGTTGCTGACGATCCTCCGCTCCGAGCCGCCGAGCGACCGGGAAGAGACGATCATCGACCGGGCGCTGAAGTACCTGGACGAGACGCACGAGGGCATCCCCGTCCTCGCGGATCTTCTGGCCGTGATCCAGGCAGCGCCCGACGAGATTCGCCAGGTCGCCCTCGACCGCGGCGACCTCGCCCGCTACAAGGCGATCACCGAGAACCTCGAAGCCTCCCTCATCGGCCTCACGACCGGCGGCCGGCTGGGCGAAATCTTCTCCCGCCAGACCACCACCCCGATGCGCCGGGATCGCCCTGTCGTCTACGACGTGTCCTCGATCGATGACTCCGAAGGCGATCTGCAGGCCAGCATCCTGCTCGCCTGCTGGTCCGCCGGCTTCGGAACGGTCAACGTCGCCTCCGCCCTCGCAGAAGCGGGGCTGGAACCGCGCCGGCACTACTTCGTGATCCTCGATGAGCTGTGGCGGGCGCTGCGCGCGGGCAAGGGCATGGTCGATCGCGTCGACGCGCTCACCCGCCTGAACCGTGCCCGCGGTGTCGGCCTGGCGATGATCAGCCACACGATGAGCGACCTGCTGGCCCTGTCCTCGCAGGAGGATCAGATGAAGGCCAAGGGCTTCGTGGAGCGCTCCGGCATGGTGATCTGCGGCGGGCTCCCCGGCGCGGAAATGCCGCTGCTGACCTCCGCAGTGCCGATGTCGAACGCGGAACAAGCGATGCTGACGAGCTGGCAGGACCCGCCCGCGTGGGACCCGGTATCGGGACATGAGTCGGAGCCTCCCGGGCGCGGCCGGTTCCTGATCAAGGTGGGCGGCCGGCCCGGTATTCCGATCCGGGTGCAGCTGACCAGCGCCGAGCTCGACGTCAACGACACCAACAAGCTCTGGCACACCACCTCCCGTGCCGGACGCGCGAACGAGCCGCTGGCGACCGATCCGGTCGTGGTGGAGATCCTGCCGTGAACCTCTGGCTGGGCTTCGTCGGAGTCGTGATTTTCGGCCTCGGCAGCCTGTGCCACGTCGTCGTGCAGGGCACCGACGTTTGGACGCAACGCACGTTGACCCGGCCACACGCGCTCTCGATCGCCGGCTGGCTGTTCACCGCAGCCGGCGCGGCGACCGTCGCCGCCGTGATGATTCCCGCGCTGCCATGACCTGCCCCTCGACCCTCGCGTTCGAGGGCTACCTGTGGTCCTGCGTCACCAGCTCGCCCTGGCATGAGTTCCACGCCGCGGACCTTCCGATCGAGTTCGTAGAACGCGGTCTTGCCCTCGTGCACTGGGGCACCACGCAACAGGCACCCGACGACGACCCGACCCCGCGGTGGGTCGGCCCGATCTACACGACCGAGAGGACGAACTGATGAGCATGACCAACAACCGCCGCAGAGAGCCGGGGAAGGCCGGCGGCGGGTTCGGGATAGCGATCGCGGCCGGCGGTGCACTCGTGGTGATCCTGGGGCTGTACATTGCGATTCGCGTCGGATCACAGGCGGACGGGGTCAACCCCGACATGAGCACCGACCCCTCGAACTTCGTCAGCGTCGTGGTCGACGTGTTCCGCGGCCGCCTCGTCTGGCCTGCGACTGCGACGTGGATTGCGGGCGGCATCGGCGCCGTTCTCGTCGTGCTGGTCGTGTTCTTCCTGCTGATCAAGTCCAGCGGCGGCAAGCACCGCACCCCGCTCGACTGGGCTGCCCGCCACATGGCGACGCCGAACGAGCTGCGTCAGATGCGCGGCAAGGAGGCCAAGCAGAAGTCGGCGCGTCTCGGTGTGCCCGACTCCTTCGGCGTCCCTGTGGGGGCGCTGCTGACGGACGGCCGTCCGCTCTACGCCTCGTTCGAGGACATGACGCTGCTGCTCGCCGGTCCCCGTGTGGGCAAGTCGACGTCGTTCGTCATCCCGGCAATCGCCAATGCGCCGGGCGCGGTCGTCACGACGTCGAACAAGCCGGACGTGCTCTATGCGACGCGGGACCTGCGTGCGCAGGCCGGCAACGTCTGGGTGTTCGATCCGCAGCGGGTCGCCGTCGAGCCGGCGTCCTGGTGGTGGAATCCGTTGTCCTACGTCACCGACGACACCAAGGCGGCCAAGCTCGCGCAGCACTTCGCGTCGGGGTCGAGCGAGCTCGGCGCACGAACCGATGCGCACTTCGAGCCCTCCGGCCGCGAACTGCTCGCGGGCTTCCTTCTGGCGGCGGCGATCGACGGCCGCCCGATCACCGACGTCTACGAGTGGACGACGACCCCGGGCGACGAGACGGCCGGCGACATCCTCGCAGCGAGTGAATGGACCCTGATGGCACGCAGCGTGCAGGGCTCCTCCCGCCTCGAGCACAGGGAGCGCGGATCGGTCTACTCGACAGCCCGCCGCATGGCGTCCTGCTTGAAGGACTCCGGCACCCGGCAGTGGGTGAACCGGCAGGGCGAGAACGACCCGCGCCCGGAGTTCGATCCGGCCGCGTTCGTGCGCTCGACCGGGACGCTCTACAGCCTGTCCAAGGAGGGCGCCGGCAGCGCCGGCCCTCTCGTCCTCGCCCTGACCGCCGCGACGGTTGAGGCGGCAGAGGAGCTGGCAGCGGTGTCGCCCGGCGGCCGGATGCAGACGCCGATGCTCGGCGTGCTCGATGAGGCCGCGAACGTCTGCCGCTGGCGGGACCTCCCCGACCTCTACAGCCACTACGGCTCCCGGGGCATCCCGATCATGTCGGTGTTCCAGTCCTGGTCGCAGGGCATCGGGGTATTCGGCAAGGAGGGCATGTTGAAGCTCTGGTCGGCCGCGAACGTGAAGCTCTACGCCGGCGGAATCTCCGAGCCGGAGTTCCTGGGCATGGTGTCCGATCTGATCGGCACCTACGACCGCGAGACGACCTCCGCGAGCATGAACAAGGGCGTGCGCTCGACCACCACCGCGTTGAAGCGAGAGAAGATCCTCGACGTCGCGGAGCTGGCGACGCTCCCGATCCCGCGGAAGGGACGCAAGACCGGTCGAGCGATCATGATGTCCTCCGGCTCCCGTGCAGCGATGCTGCGCACGGTGCCGTGGTTCGACGGCCCCAAGGAGTTCGTCGCGGGTATCAACGCATCGATCGCGCGGAACCAGCCCGGCGGCGCTGCACCGGCAGCACCAGCACCGGCGCCGGTCGCTGACCGGCCGCTCGCCCCGGTGGAGGGATCATGAGCGACATCTACGGCGGCGTGGACGACGACGACCTCACCCCGGGACCCTACGAGGGCGCAGAGGAGGAGCCGACGACGTTCTTTGGGTCAGCGGATGAGTTCGTGCGCAAGCAGCTGATCGGCACCTACCGGCGCCGCGTCATCCGGGGTGGCTCCGGCAGCGGACTGCGCTGGAAAGCCGCCTGGTGGTCGAGCGCGGAGGCGCAGCAGCGCATCGAGGCCCTGTGGCGAGCGTGGGAGGCCGCCAGAGCCGACGAGAAAGCCGGGATGAGCACCTGGTGGATCAACCACTGCGATCCGCACATGACCGCTCTGCTCTCCCCAGACGGGCCGTTCGCGGACTCGCAGGACGAGAACCGGGTCGGGGAACCTCTGCCCTACGAGCGTCCCGTCGAGGGCCTGTTCGAGCCCGACCGTCAGCCGCCGCTCTACACCGAGCGGACGACCGAGGGAGAGCCTGCGGGCACCAACGCCTGAACGGCAAAGAAGAAGGGGAGCACCAGTCGGTGCTCCCCTTCTTCGCGCGTGGTGGCGGTTACCTGCTGAGGTCCCCACGGTCGGCGCCCTGGCCGCGGCCGCGGGTGCGCCGCGTCGACGGGACGGTGCTCGTGGCCGCCTTCGAGGTCACCGCGGAGCTGGCCGGGGTCGCGTGGGCGCTGTCAGCGCTCATCCGCGCTTCGATCAGGTGCGGCGGGACTCCCTTGGACTCCATCGCGTGAACGGTGGCCTGTCGACGCTCCGAGCTGTCGTAGGCCACCTCGCCCGCCTCGCGCGCCGCTGACGCACGAGGATCGGACGCCGGGGTCGTGGGGTCGCCTGAGGTGCCGTTGGCGCTCTGAGCGGCGTCCTGGCGCTCGGCGGGGGCGGTGTCGCGGTAGAGCTGCGCCTGCGCCCGGGCGTCGGCTGCTAGCTCGCGCAGCTCGTCCGGGCTCGCGTGCTCGGTGCCGCCGGCGGCGGCATCGCGGTCGTAGTCGTTGGCGCGCGCTTCCAGCTCGGCAGCCATGACGGCCTGGCCGTTGTCGACGTCGGCCGCGCCGGGAACCTCTCGAGCTGCTGCGTCGGATCGGGCGTCGTTGGCGCGGTCGAGCCGGTCCGCCTCAGCGATGAGCACCTGCGCCTCGGTCAGTTCGGTGCCGGCACGCGCGCGCTCGGGAGCAACAGCGTCCTTCCACTCCTCGACCAGTGCAGCACGAGCGGCTGCGACGGTCGCGGGGTCCGGCGTGGACACCTGGCCGGCGTCGTTCCAGTCGATCGACGTCTGGACGCGGTATCCCTGGAACCCGGCGGGGTCCGTGTCCCGCTTCCACTCCTCGGCCACCGACAGCTCGACAGTCGCGACGTCGCCGGCGAGAGCGGCGCGGTAGTCGGTGATGAGGGCGCGCTGCGCGCCGGTGTCCGGCTCCGTGCGGTCCCCGACCTGCATGGTGAGACGGTCCTCGTCGTGGCGGTGGTAGTGCTCCGGCGCAGACGTGGCCGCCCATTCCTTCGCCAGATCCAGCTCGGACTTTCCGCGGGTGGCGGCGTCGCGCAGGACGGCAGTGTCGACGCCGTAGCGCTCCATCACCTCGCGCTGCACGACGGCCGCGGCACGCTCCGCGATGGGGTCCTGGCCCTTCCACGCCTGAGCCGTCTCCGCGACGCGGGCGACGTCCTGGATGCTCGCGCGATCCCACCACTCCGGCTGGTCCACGACCTGCAACGTTGCTCGTGCGACACCCCGCTCGGCGTCGAACCGCGCAGCGAGCTCGCGCGCCTGAGCTGCCGATCGAGCCTGCGCGTCGCGCGCCAACTCCTCCCGCAGGCGGGCGAACTTCTCGCCCATCTGCATCGCGATCGTCAGTGCTACTCGAACGTTCTGACCGACCTCCTGGCCGACCTCATCGTCACTCATGACTTCCTCCCCCTATGGCTGTCGTGCCTGGTTATCGGTCGAGTCCGCCGCGGTCGTGACCGGGCTGCTCGCGGGCGTCTCGGGCGCGCTTGGCGAGGAGCGCGTCGGCGCTCTCCTGCTCGCGCGGCGTGAGCTTGGTCGGCACCGGGCTCCCGGTCGGGAACGACGCGGCGACCGCCTCGCGCGACTGCCGCAGCTCGGGCGGCAGAGCGGCCCGCTGGGCCTCCCACGCCTCGGCCTTGTTCGCGGTGTCCTGCTTCGTGTAGCTGTCTCGCACTGCGGTCAACTGACCGCGGAGTGTCTGCGACAGCTCGCTCATCCGACGTGCGTCTCCGGCGGCCTTGTGCGCCGAAGCGATCGCGTGAGTCATGCGGGCGAGCTGGTGCAGCAGCAGCAGCTCAGCGGCCGCGTTCTTCTTCTTGCCGGCGGCGGCCAGGATCAGCGCAGTGGTGTGCGCGCTCGAGGGCATCGCTGCGGGTCGCGGTCGCGTCTCGTGGGCGCGCAGGTGTGCCGACCGCGCGAGCGATCGCGCAGCGTCCGCGAGCGGTCCGGGGGTGGGTTCCATGCGCCTCGACCACGCGGCGTAGGCGCCGGCCGTCTCACGCGCCACGTGTGCCCACGTCGACCGGTCGGACGGGTCGACGGAGTTGATGTACTGGTGCAACCGGTCCATGTCGGCGGCGTACTTCGCGAACAGATCGGGCGAGGGCTCGGCAACCTCGCGGCCCGGGTTCACCGGCTGATAGCGCCACGGGTTCTTCGACGTCGCGCGCCATTCCTCGGCCGCTTCTGTCGCCTTCAACGGCTCGTCCGGCCACCCCTCGCGCAGTCGCGGGAGGGTCAGGTCGCGCGCGAGGGTCCCGCCGCCGTGCCAGCGCACGGGCTCGTCCTTCTCGGGGCGCAGCGCCACGCTGTAGCCCTGCACGACGTCGTTGCGGCCCACCGCGAAACGCGGGCGCACCAGCAGCCCCTCTTGACGCATCCGACGCACGAACTCGCCCTCATCGACGCTGGACGATGCAGCAGCGCGGACGCTGCGCTCGAGGCGGCGCACGTCGGGCTCAACCGCGTTGCGTGTGCGGGCCGCCTCGCGGGCTCCGGGGACGATCCCGCGCTCTCCGAGCTCACGCCCCTCGGGGTGCAGCTGCGTCAGACCGTGATCGCGTTCCAGCTCACGGCTGACCTTCTGAGCGAGCCGCTTGTCGTAGGGGATGTGCGCCTTCGTCCCGTCCTCGCGCACGAGGGAGACGGCGATGTGGATGTGGTCGTTGCCGTTCTTCGACGCGCCATGACGAACCGCGACCCATCGCGCGTTCGCCTTCCCGATGTCGTCGCCGGCGAACCCCATGCGCTGCACGAAATCGGTGGCGATCGCTCCCCACTTCTCATCCGTCAGCGTGCCCTCTTCGGCACTGAGAGAGAGCGAGCAGTGCCACACGTGCGCGTCCTGCTTCACGACGGCCTGCTTGCCCGTCGACGGATCCAGGATCGGCTCTCCCGTCGCACGGTCGAACTGCTTCACGGACCGCATGACCTTCGTGCCGTACACCTCGGCCGGCTCGTCAAGATCGCGTGCGATCGCGAGAGCTGCGTCGCGGTCCAGCACCTCGTAGCCGTACAGCGCCATGATCGCGGAGTCGCCAGCGACCAGGTGCTGCTCGGTGTGCTCGTTCGAGCGACCGGGGCCAGCGAGATAGGTCATCAGCCCGCCCATCTGCGAGCCGTAGGTGACGTTAGGAATCACTTGCCGGCCACCGCACGGCACGCTGCGCTGATTTGCGGGACAAGTGCCGCGAACTGCGCTCGAAACTCCTCGACCTGTGCGGGGAACTGCCCCTCGGTGTTCGCGAACCGCGCGAGCTGGTTGAGGTTACGAGCCATGCCGCCAAGGTCAGCGCGAACCTGCATCAGCTCGGCCACTGCGCTCTTCCACTCGGCGTCCGTGCGGACCTGCGCGTTCATCGCAGACTCGAACAAGAGTCGCGGAACCGTGATGTCGCCGGCCACAACTGCGCGAGCCTGCAACGCCGCATCTTCTTCGGCGGTGACGTACACGCGGTAGTACTTCTCGCGTGCCCCCTCGGGTGCGTTCTCGCGCCTTTTCCGAGCGAACAACCGTCGAGGAGTCGACTCCGACACTCGAACCACCCGCCCTTCCCTTGCCAGCGCAGCGAACCCGCCACCCGGCGGGGACCACACCTCTAGTGTGCACCCGGAGCCAGCGCAGCGCCAGCCCGGCAAGCCATTTACCAGCGGTAAACGGACAGCTTGCTCCACAAACCGCTCTGCCCGAGCGTAGCGATGGTGCAGCAAAGCGGCTCCACGAACGGGCACCCGTCGCGGGAAGGAACAGCCTCCGGATGGGCGACGCTGCGGCGCCTTCCGGATGCCCATTTGGGCATGTAGCCTGATCCCATGAGCGACAACACGAGGAACCCAGAGGACGCCGCCGACGCCGCACGCCGGCTGCTCGAAGCGAGTGTCGAGAAGAGAGTCGCTGCGGTGCGCACGATCGTCACCGCCGCGAACGACACTGACACTGCACGCGCGGCTCTCACTGACGCGCAAAGTCGGCACACGAGGGCGTGGGCCGATGCGCTCGCTACCGGGTGGTCCGAGAAGGAACTCCGCGCAGCCGGAGTGCCGCGGCCCGACCAGTCCCGCGGCCGTGCACCTCGTTCGCGTCGCTCACCGGGGAGCGACAGCGCTCCCGGCGACTCGACGGAAAACAGCGCTACGGAATCGACTGACGACGCAGCCTGAGCGACCGGACGATCGCCTTCGTCGGTCCCGCAAGCCCCCACCGCGGTAGGACGGAACACGTAACGTCGACCGTGACGCAGCGACCCCCTCGCTCGCGTCGGAGCCCCCCGCTCGAGCACAGCTCGCGGGGGCTTCTTCGTTCCCGGGCTGATCGCGCCGGCTGCGGTCCGGCCGTCCATCCGACGCTTCACTCTTGCCTACGCTGATCACCCGTCAAGAGCGCTCCGCGTCCCTTCGGGATGCCCCTGCGGGGCACTCCTGACGGCTGCCCATCTCCGGCATCGCGCCGCTTATCGGATGGATGGCCTCGGTGCGTGCTCAGCCCCGTGATCGTAGCTCCGCGGTACGGATCGCAAGTTCCTCGCGAGCCTCGGCGGCGGCGCGCTTGCGTGCCGCCTCGCGCTCCCGAGCTGCCCGCTCGTACTCGTGCTGATCGCGCTTCATCTGAGCGATCACCCGATCCACTTGGTCCTGGTCGATGTTCGCCAGCCGTGCAGCCTCCGCGGCTCGCTCGGCGGCGCGTCGCTGCTGGTCAGCGGCCCGCTCCGCCGCAGCGTCACGACGAGCCTGGTCGAACCGCGAGTGCTCGGTGATGACCTGGCGGATCGCCCAGCCGTAGAACCCGAGAGCGTTGCGACTGGTGAACGTGTCCGGCACGCGGCGACCGTCCCGCGTCAGCCAGGCAGTGATAGCGAACATCAGCCCCTCGACGCTCCACTCGGAGACGTCGATCCCTGACCGCTCGAGCATCCCAACCACGTGACCGACGTGCACACCGCGAGCAAGCCAAGGGATGCGCTGAGCCAGCGCAGCGGCGAAGCGTTGAAGTTCAATGGGTCTCGGAACCGCCGGCCGACCGATCGAGCTGCGCCGTGTGTTACTTCCTCGTCCGGGCCGCCGCGAAGCGGCTTCCAAGCGCGGTCCACCGCGCGTTGGTGGGATCTTCATAACTGGAGCTGTAGGAGGAACGTCGCGCCTACGGGGTAGGTGGACATTCTCCACAGATCGGGTGATCCGGCCGCCCTGCGAGACGCGGGACGGAACCGGAGCCGGCGCCGCGCACGCGGCGCGTAGGGCAGCCGCACGGGGCATCACGAGCGCCCGCGTGGAAGCCATGCGGAGCTGGCGGCCACCGTGCGCGAGCTGCGCGGCAACGCGCTCACCTCCGCACAGGTAACGGCCCTCGATGACGACTGCGGCGAGGCCCAACAGCAGCAGGATCTCTCGGGCGCGCTGCACGGTCCTCTTGCACATGCCCAGGCGATCCGCGACCGTCTGGTGCGCTGTCGTGACGCCGCGTCCCGTACCGACGTCGGCCGAGCGCATGTCCTCCTGAGCGACGAGCAGCAGCGTGTGCGGTGCGACCTTCACAGCCGCTCGCACGGCTTCGCCCTCGGGCGTTGCCAGGGCGTCCAACACGGCGTCGAACCACGCGCTACCGGACGTCCAGCACGGCAGCGGCGCGTAGGCGCCCGGTGCCGGCTCGGGGCTCCACGAGCCCGACCGCGATTTGTTCGGCCGCGACGCGGCCGCCTGTGACGTCTCGGATGCAAGCTCGACCGACCGCTCCCCTGAAAAAAGGGTGGGTCGGGAGTGCACGGAGACGAACTCCGCTGTTACGATGTGGTCATTCCTTCCGGGTACGTTCCGGCGGGTACACCGAAGGCCCGGCTGGTAACCGGTTCTTCGGTGGGACTGCTTCACACCTCTGAGTCGCCAAACTGTGCGAGGTGGGAAGCCAAGGCTTCTAGGCCCGTCGCGAGAGCGACGGGCCTAATGCGTTAACGGGTGTCGATGGGCAGCTCCTCATCGGAAAGAAGGGTCGGCTGCGACGGCCACCACGAGGGAACACCCTCGTCGGTCAGCTCGCTTTGCACGTGCTCGACCAGGCGCTCGAAGAACACCGCCGACGACACGTTGGCGTGCGACGCCATGTCGTTGAAGCGATCGCGCGCCTGCTTCTCGACGGTCCAGGCAACGTTGGTGGGTTCCACCATCGTTCCTCGGGGACGCCGCGTCGTAGCCATGTGATTAACGTAGAGCTGTGGCTGTGATTAGCGCGACGCGACACGCCGCTTTAGATGCCCATTTGGTCACTCGCGGCTGAGGGCTACTCCGCTGCGGGAAGCGGGAGCGTGACGTCCACCGCGCGGAACTCCGAGACGGTCGCCCGCTCGACTGCTCGGTAGACCGTCGAGCGCGTCACACCGAACTGCTCCGACAGCTCCGCGACGGTGTAGTTCCCGGAGCGGTACTCCGCGACCAGGTGCGCCTCGATCTTCGGGGAGAGCTTCGGCGCGCGGCCGCGCAGCCGGCCCTTCGCCTTGGCGACCCGCATGCCCTCCTTCGTGCGCGCGCGGATCAGGTCGCCCTCGAACTCCGCGATCATCGCCAGCACGTTGAACAGCAGCCGCCCGATCGGGTCGTTCGGGTCGTGCAGCGACCCGCCGATGTTCAGGCGCACTCCCCTGCGCGTGAGCTCGTCCACGATGTCGCGCGCATCGGTGATCGAACGGGCGAGGCGGTCGAGCTTCGTCACGAACAGAGTCGAGCCAGCGTCGCACGCGGCCAGGGCCTCGCGCAGCGCGGGCCGCTCGCGGTTGCTGCCGGTGAGGCCGGCGTCGACGTAGATCCGCTCCGCCGGCACACCGGCCGCGAGCAGCGCGTCACGCTGCGCCTGCGCGTCCTGCTTGTCCGTCGAGACGCGGGCGTATCCGATCAGCTCAGCCATTGGACCAGTATCCCGTTTGACCCCCCCCTACCGAACAAATCACCGGACGGGTCTAACGGGACACTCAGCACCGCGGATTTTCGCGGCGCTCGATGTCGCGTCTGCGTGTACCGGTCACCGATCCCCTTACGGGACAGACTCTCGACTGATTCCATCGTCGCGTCGTCAATTCGGGGTCCTGCCGGACATGTACAGAGTGAAGGCCACTCGAGCGCACAGGAGCAGATCATGACCACCGAACCTCACGACGCGGGCAGCGATCGGGCGATGAACGCGCTCCTGGACGAATCGGCGCCGCCGACCCCACTGGCGGAAGCCGTCTCCGACTCCTCTCTTCGAGAGATGATTCGCGGAGCGGAGTGGAACGCGCGACGCGGCAGGCGACAGTCGACGCCTCGTGCGCTCGTGATCGGGACCGTCGTCGCTCTCACGCTGGGCGGCACGGGTGCAGCAGCGGCAGCGACGCTCTCGGGGTGGGAGCCGTGGGTGGCGAATCCGGATTCCGTTGTCCACTTCACCCTGCCCAGCGGAAGAGAATGCGAGCTCCGAAGCGTCGCCAAGGAAGGCGACCCGGAGGACATTAAGGAGATGCAGGACGTGCTTCGCACCACCGACGTGCTCGCCCTCGCGGACGTCGACGGCGAGCTTGCTCGGATCGTCGCCCGGGACGTGACCGTCCGCGGCGACGACGGCGACACCGTGGTGCCCGCGACCGAGTTGTACTCCGAAGATGAGCTGTACCGCCAAGCCGTGGGGGGCGCGATCATCAACGTCGTCTGGGACGAGCTCGAAGATCGAGGAGTGGTCGATCCCGTCACCGGATCGGATCTCTCCTTCGGAAGCCAGGACGACTGCGCAAAATTCACCCAGGCAGACCTCACACAGTGAGCCGCCGCGACACCCGAGCCGATCGCGTGGTCACGATCCTCGACGCCACAGCCCGTGACCTTCTGAACTACCTCGAACGCCGAGTCGGCGCCGACGACGCTCCCGACGCGCTCTCCGAGACAATGACGATCGCGTGGCGCCGATCGTCATCCATGCCCCTGCCGGACGAGGACGCCCGCCTCTGGCTGTTCGGGGTCGCGCGGAACGTCGTCCTGAACACCAGCAGGACACGCCGGCGCCAAGATCTCCTCGCCGAGAAGCTCCGCGGCACCATCGACCCCACCGTCGTGATCGCAGAACCCTCCGACATCGCCCTCGACGTACGGGCAGCTCTGGACAAGCTCGCTCCAGAGCTCGCAGAGCTCGTGCGACTGGTGCACTGGGACGGCTTCTCTCTCAGCGAGGCAGCTCAGATCGTCTCCGTCCCGCCGTCAACGGCGCGCAGTCGGTATCAGAAGGCGAAGCGCGAGCTCGGTGACCTGCTGTCCCCGCAGCCCTCGGAACGAGCACTTAGGTCTGCAGAGAAACGCTGGGTCTGACGCGCTAGCCCATCGGCTATCGAGACAAGTTCCGGCAGCGGCGGGGGTGTCGGACCACGCGGCCGTTGGCGAGAACCGCACATTGCGAGCCGTATTTCCTGAGTCCGACGACCCACGTCTGAGCGATCCGTCCGACCAGGCTGTGACCATGACTGAATCGCCCATCACTCGATCAACTCTTCTCCACCAGTCGCTTGCAGGCGGCATGGACGTGTCCCACGTCGAGGTGCGCCGAATCTCAATCGCAGCTGGCACGAAGGGCGGTGCTCACGTTCACAACGGCCCTGTCTTCGGAGCCATCGAAAGGGGGTCGGTCACATTCCAGATCGGTGAGGAGGCACAAACCACCCTTCGCGCCGGCGACGTCTTCTACGAGCCTGCCGGGGTCATCGTCTCCAAGTTCGACACCACGAGCGAAGACGTCGTGTTCATCGGCTACTTCCTCCTGGCGGACGGGGCAGCACCCGAGATCGAGTTCACTGCGCAGGACTGACCGCTAGCCCGTCCCCGTACGGGCGGCCTCCCGCGACGGATCGCACGCGCACATAACGCTGGTCGAGCGGTCGGAACGTGGAATCCTCGTCCCATGATCGTGAGCGACGGACAGGCCTGCGCCCCACAGAACCTCGACGTGCTCACCGACCGACTCCGACTGTGCCGGCCCGCCGAAACCGACCTCCACGAGCTGTCCCGCCTCTACACCGACCCACGGATCGCGGAAGAAGATCCGCTCCTCCTCCATCTCTCCGCCGATCAGACCCGGGCCGTCATCGCATACCGAAGGACCCAGTGGACACAAGACGGACTCAGCAGCTGGGTGATCCGCCGGCGCGACTCCCCCACCGACAACCATGATCTGATCGGAATGGGCGGATGCACCCTCCTCTCCGACGCGGCCTGGAACGTGGCGTTCACCCTCCACCCCGACCACTGGGGAAAGGGCTACGCGCAGGAAGTCGCCCTCACCGGCATCGAACTCGCCCACTTACTCCGACCGGAACTGCCCGTCACCGCGGTCGTCGCAGAACGCAACGCACGCTCCCGCCGCACGATTGAGCGACTCGGCCTCCAGCGGAGGTGGGAAGGTCCGGATGCGCACAGCCCGGACCCGACCGCTCGAATCGTCCTCTACGCCGACCGCCAGCTCTCCATCGAACAGGTCCGCCGACTCACCAGCTGAATCCGGCCGCAGCACGACCTCATCAGCCGGCCAGGGATTCCTCACGGGACCGTCAATGGTGATGCGGCGATGAGTGAGCACGTTCGTGCCTGCGTCAAGACAGTGGATCTGTCGCGGTGGAGCATCCCCTGCTAGGACGCTGCCTGCTCTCCAGCAGCTGCGCGGCGAGCGGCGTCTGCCTGGTGGCGATAGAGCGACGCGCGACTCCACCCAACGAGACGAGCAGCATCCTCAGCAGTGCGACCACGCGCTCGCGCGTCCGCGGCGATCGCGAGCTTGTCCGCAACCACCGCAGGATCCGACAGGGGCCGGCCGAAGCGCGTTCCGCTCGCACGTGCGGCGGCGATGCCGGCGTTGACGCGTTCAACGATGAGCTCCCGCTCGTACTCCGCGAGCGTGGCGAGCATGTTCAGCATCAGCCGGCCCGTCGACGTCGACGGATCGATGCCGTCGGAGATCGACCGGACCTGCACGCCGCGGTCACGCAACAGGTTCACCGTGTTCAGCACGTCGATCAGCGACCGGCCGAGACGATCGACCCGCCAGACGACGACGGTGTCCCCGCCCTCGGCGTACTCGAGCAGCTTCTTCATCCCGCGACGCTCGATGGCGGTCTTGCTGCCAGACGTCACGTCCGCGAACACGTCCCGCTTCTGAACGCCAGCCGCAACGAGCGCGTCGACCTGCAACTGCGCATCCTGACTCGACGTACTCACACGCGTATAACCGAGAAGTCTCACGAGCTCAGTTTGACTCGGAAAGCCCCTCCAAGCACCCTCCTGAGACGAAGCACTAGGAGACAAGTTGTTGAGACAGTGAGGCCTCCGCCGTTCCGGCCGAGGCCAACTTCGGAACGGCTCTCAACGGGCTGTCTCAAAAAGCTAATGTTTTTCGAGGCGATGGAAGACGGAGCTCTCCCCTCGGCGGAGGAGGGGCGTTTTCGAGTTACGCCTGAGGGCGTCGGCTTCGCTGGAGGAGGGCCTTACGTCGTGCCGGCTCCTTGCTGGGCAGGAAGATGACGAGGAAGTCCTCGATCTTCTTCACCGTGAATCGGAGTCCGAAGTAGCTCGTGAGGCACACGAGCGCGACGTTGGGGTCCACCTCCTTCAGCAGCATCTCGAGCAGCGAGTTCAGCAATGTGACCTCCGCGGGGTGAACGCGCGAGCGCGTTCTGATGACACCGTGCCGGGTGGCTCGGTGAGCTGGTGCTGCGGACGTCTCGAGGACGTCGGCAGAGAGGAGAGGGCCGGAAGAGCGGTGACTGCTCAGATTCTGGCCGGGCACGAAAAAAGCCGGCTCGAGGCCGGCCTTCGGGGGGCGATTGGTCGGTCGCCCATTCTTACGGTAGGGGGCCTCACGCCGGAGGCGTCAAGCGCCAATTCTCAACGGAGGGTGCGGAGGACCGTCGGCGTCCAGCGGCCGACCCCGGGAACGAAAAAGGCCGGCACAAGGGCCGGCCTGATTTTTGGTACGAAGAACTTGGGTCCAGTATGCGGCTCTTCTGCGGGCAACGCAAGAGGCGCGGCTGGAGAAGCTTCAGGGCTGGCGCGCGTCGAGTATGTCCTGCATTTGGAGGATCTCGGGGCGCTGCGAGATCGAGATGACTTTCGCGAAGGTGAGGACCATCGGGTCCGAACCTCGTTGCGTCACAACGTCGGACATCGGTGCCGCGACCCTCGCAGTCACGACCGCCGTCGCGCTCTACTTCATACGCCGAGCACGCAGCGGCTGACGCGCACGGAGGGGCGGCGGCGACCCTGTCGCCCCTCCGTATCATGCTGTGTAAGAATCTGCTTATGGATGCAGATAAGAAGGTGTGCGGACGAGAGCCCGACAGTCAGTACGTGGAGCTCGCGGTCGAGGTGTTCTCGATGCTCGCCGACGCCACCCGCGTGCGCTTGATCCTCGCGCTGCGCGAGGGCGAGCGGTCGGTGAACGAGCTGGCAGAGACGGTCGAGAAATCTCCCGCCGCCGCGTCACAGCACCTCGCGAAGCTGCGCCTGTCGCGGATGGTCACCACCCGCCAGGACGGCACCCGAGTGTTCTACCGCCTCGCGGACGAGCACGCGAGCCGGCTCGTGTCCGACGCGATCTTCCAGGCCGAGCACACCCTCGGCGGCACGCCCCGTCACCACCACGCACAGACCGAGGCGACCCCGTGAGCACCCCGACACCGCACCACTCGCACCCCCACCACCACGGCGAGCACGAGCACGAGCACGATGGGCATCAGCGCCACGCCTCAGAGGCCGGGCACGGCCACGATCACGGGCCGCACGGTCACTCCCACGGCCCGGAGGGGCACTCGCACCCGACCGGGTTCAAAGGCTTCCTCTACGGCTTGTTCGTCCCGCACTCGCACGACGCATCCGACTCGATCGACGATGCGCTCGAAGCGAACAAGGAGGGCATCCGGGCACTGAAGATCAGCCTCGTCATCCTCCTCGTCACCACCGTCCTGCAACTGATCGTCGTAACGATCTCCAGCTCCGTCGCACTGTTCGCGGACACGATCCACAACTTCTCCGACGCCCTCACCGCGGTGCCCCTGTGGATCGCGTTCATCCTCGGCCGCCGGCCCGCGACCCGCCGATACACCTACGGCCTCGGCCGCGCAGAAGACCTCGCCGGACTGTTCATCGTCCTCGTTGTCGCCCTCTCCGCGATCGTCGCAGCCTGGCAGTCCATCGACCGCCTCCTCCACCCCCGACCGCTCGAAAACCTCGGCTGGGTGATCGCCGCCGGCATCATCGGATTCGCCGGCAACGAAGCCGTCGCCATCTACCGCATCCGCGTCGGGCAGAAGATCGGGTCCGCCGCCCTCGTCGCCGACGGAATCCACGCCCGCACCGACGGATTCACCTCCCTCGCCGTCGTCGTCGGCGCCATCGGCGTCATGCTCGGGTTCCCCCTCGCAGACCCCATCGTCGGCCTGGTCATCTCCGCCGCGATCCTCGTCCTGCTCTGGGGCACCGTCCGCTCCATCGGCCGCCGCCTCATGGACGGCATCGAACCCGACCTCGTCGACAAAGCCGACCACGCCCTCCGACACACCCCCGGCGTCCTCGACGTTCCGCAGCTCCAGCTGCGCTGGGTCGGCCACCGCCTCCAAGGAGCCGCGACCATCACCGTCCGCGACGGCACCCTCGCCGGCGCCACCGCGATCATCGACGAAGCGCAGCACCGCCTCGGCCATGCCCTCCCCAACCTGGACGAGATCCACATCCGCCCGCGCGCAGCAGAGCATGAGCCCCACTAACGCTCGGAACGCATCGACCGGCGACATCTATCGCCGTCAGAACACCGCCACCGAATGGCGAGATCCACAACACTCAGCGCCGCGGGTTTTCGCGGCGCTCGGTGTCGCGTCTGCGTGTACCGGTGAACGATCCTCTTACGGGACGGGATCGGCGACCGCTGTCTGGACACTCGAGCAGCCCGATCAGATGAGCCAGCCGCGTGTCAGCGCCGACGAAACGCCTTGAAGAGCGCGAAAGCGAGAACCCCGCCACCGATCACCAGCACCAGCCATTGGCGGTCCGGCGGCGGAGTGATTGTGCACACTCCAGTCCCGTCGACGTAATCGGTGCAGGTACCCGTCTGGACGGTGATTAGCAGCAGGAACATCGCCGCGACGGCGAACAACGCCACGTTGACCCAACCCCATCGAACCGTGCGCTTCGCCCGCTCGCTCATGACGCGACACTAGACGGCATCGCGGCAACAACCTAGAGGGAGCCATGGACCGGTGAACGATCCCCATACGGGACCAGTAGCATGGCGTCGCGAGCACCTGCGCTGGTACGCTCCCCACCATTCGACCTACTCGAGGGGCAGCACGATGCAGACGCTTCGCAACACCGTGTTTACCGTGACGGTCGCAGGGATCGTCGCCGGCTTCCTTGCTGTGGGTGCGGTGGCTACCGGGATCACCAGCGAGAAGCCTGCCGCGGGAAACCCCGAGCCGGTTGCCTACTCCGAGCCGAGCTGGACCGACACCAGCACGCTCATCATCGGCGGTTACGAGACACCTTCTCCTGAAATGATCGCGACCACTCCCCCGCTCTCCGAAGAGTGACGACGGCACCTGCCGACGATCCGGCTCGCTGCGAGCCGGGGGCATTCTCGTGACGTGGGAGCAATGGACGTTCTCGCTCGGAGCGATCCCCGTGTGGCTCATCGTCCTCAGGAACGTGCTGTGGAGATTCGGCTGCACGAACTCCGGGAGCAAGATCCTTTTCGCCTTCGGCCTCGGAGCGTGCCTGCTGTGCATCGCCCTCGCTGTGATCTGGCAGGTCCACGCCGCGAACGCCGACTGGGCTCCACCCCGGGACGACCAGAACGAAGTTGGCGGCCTCATCCTCTGGACTCTCTACTGGAATGCGGTGGCTGGCTTCTTCACCGCACTCGGCATCCGAGTCACCGACATCCTGATCATCGAACGGACGCGGCGGATCTCCGCCACCGTCGCCCCTGACGCAGCGTGAGGAGCAGGACATCTGGTAAGCGATCCCCCAGCGAAACAGTCGGGGGGCGCCAATGCTGTCGACTCGAGAACGCGTCACTCGCGCGCCTAGGGCGCGTACTCCTGTGACCAGTAATCGGCCCGGACCTCGAGGAGGGGTCCGTCGATAGCGGAACTCACCGTGATGGTGCGCGGGTCCCAGAGTGTTCCTGCGATGCGCGCTTGCGGCGTCGTTCCGAGCTCGCTCGACAGCTGCTCGGGAGTCATCGCGTCGGGCGGGCGCACCGAGAGCAGCCGCCAGCACCCACCGGAGGCGCACTCGACAGTCTCACTGACGAGCTCGCTCCCGTCTGGAAGGTCGACGGCCGAAGCCGCCGGCACGTCCCCCTCGGTCCTGAATACGGCCAGACCGGCGTAGTGCACGAGAGCACAGAGGGCGGCTGCAGCCGCGATCGTCGTTCCCGCGATGACGAAAGGGCGTCCGCGCTTTCGGGGCTCATCCATAGGCCCGGACACTAGCAAGCTGCTGTAGCCCCTAGCTGACCTCTGCGGAGGAAATCGCGAGCACTCCATCCGGTCGCCCCAACCGCACGACCAAGGGAAGAGCGGGGACGTCGCTTACCCTGAGCTGGTGGGGACATTCTCGAAGGCGCGAAAAACGGTCGCGATCGCAGCATGCCTGATCGTCGTCACGGGATGCACGCCACAGCCTGAACCGCCGGCTCCGCCTCCGGTGTCCACAGACAGCAGCTCCGACGCCGCACTGACCGGTGACCTTGGCGTGGCAACGTTCACGGGCAGCAATGGGACGGCCGGCACCATCCGTTTGAGTGCGGCTGACGGCCGGCTGGCTCTGGCATCAGACGAGCTAGAGATTCCCGCCGCGACCACATCTTCCTCAGGTTTCGTCGCGGTCATGGCGGCGCTGAGTCCGGTCGATGCGACGACCACCTGTTTCGACGTCGACTTCCCGATGCGTCTCGCGGATGGGGAGTCAGGGAAGCCCTACAAGGCGTGGCGGAACCTCGCAGAGTTCCGCGGCGATCCAACAGCGATCGATCAGCTCGTCATCACCACCAAACCGCAGAACGATTCCGACTGCTCGATGAAGATCATTGCTGTCGCTGACGTCCAATGGAGCGTGAAGCCTCAACGCAGCGATCTCGTAGCCAAGGACGCCGGCCCACGTGCAGCAGCGCGTGGCGAGACGACATCGACGGACGGAACGCCGACGTCGTACACGGTCGCCCGCAATGACCTCGCAGAGGACGTCGCGGCACGATTCGGCATGACGGCCGATGACCTGTTCTACCTCAACCCGTTCCGCTTCCCTTCAGACGAGATTCTGCGCGTCGGTGAGAAACTGAACCTCGCCGTCGCTACGCGATGACCTCCCGGCGGGGCACTCGCACGCGCGATGGCCTAAGCGGCTCGACCGGTCACAGGAGCGACCGAGGACCCCGGAGCTGACCCCGCCCGAACTCGCTCTCCACCGTGGAGCCGCTGCGTCAGAGGGCAGCCAAAGAGGTCGTGGGGGTCCCGGTGGGCGATCCCCTTACGGGACGCCCTCTAACCCGTTCCCGTACGGGACGATGCGAGCGCTAGTCTCCTCGCCGTGATCATTGATCTAGAGCCCGGCGACGCGCGGTGGGCGGCCGCTCTTCTCGTCCTCCGCGAGCTGCGCCCCCATCTCACTGACGAACTGCTCGAGCTGGTACTGCGAGAAGGCGCGCCCCAAGGTCTCCGCTTCACCGCCCTACTGCAAGACGATCGCTGCGTGGCTGTCGCCGGCTGGCGAGTAGTCGTCAACACGAGCGCCATCAGGAAGCTCTACGTCGATGACCTCTCCACCGCCGCCGCCGAGCGATCCCACGGTCACGGCGCGGCACTCCTAGCCGCCCTAGCGGAGCGAGGCCGGGAACTGGGGTGCAGCGCGATCGAGCTCGACTCCGGCGTGCAACGCTTCGAGGCGCATCGCTTCTACCTACGCGAACGGATGGACATCACCGCCCATCACTTCGCTCGACGGCTCGACCAGTAAGTGCAACGGGCTGCCTCCCCGCACCGTTCAGCAGGGGACCGCCACCGGACGCCGGATGTCAGTAGGTAGTTTCACCGTCCGGACGACGATCCCGTTACGGGAGGTTCGACCGGCGCTGCCCTCCGGATCTCTACCGAAGGCCGAGTGCGGGACATCAACGGTTTGATGACGTTTGCGGCGCTCGTGATGAGAGCAGGAGCGCGCAATGCTTCACTGACCTGCATGAGGCAGGGACGGACAGCAGGGCTGACATCCATTGTCGTCGCGGCAGGCATGGTCTTCAGCGTTAGCGGCTGCGCCGGCGTGACTTCGAGCTCGGCCGGATCCTGCGCCGCAAAGGCGGTCGAGCTTCAAGAGTCGACCTTGCAACCAGACGGAGTGGTCCGGCTCAGCGCCGACTTCATCTGGGAGACGTGTGAAGACACCGGAGGCACGAGCCGCGCAGCTTCGGACGTCACGGTGACCATCACCCCTTCCGCGAGCGGCGAAGAGATACTCCTCGGCCGACCGATACCGAAGGGCGAACGATCCACTGTCAACGAGTCCTTCGACCTCCCCGCCGACCTGCCCACCGGCCCCGCTGTTCTTGCCCTACGCTCACACAGCGGTGACCCGATCGAGATCGAACTTTCTCTCGAGATCACAGCACCGCCAGCCACCTGAGACGGGCCACGAATCGGCACCTCGCCAGCCGTTCAACCGATCAACCATCTCTGCACGACGACCAGGACGGTCATAGATCAACCGCTCCCGCCCGCGAAGCAGTATGTCGCTCCCAAGAGGGGCATACCTCTTCGTCTGTCACCTACGCCGGAAGGCTTGGTAGAGCGCACCCACAAGGATCAGGGGACCGATCACAAGGAGGACCCATGTTCTCGGGTCTTCGTTGGCGCGAGTGCACACGCCTGGCGCGTTCACGTAGTCCATACAGCTCCCTGATAGGTCGCTTGAGAGAAGAAACCCCGCCACGAGGACGATGACCGCGAGAGCAATCCAGCGCCACCTGACGCGACGCTTCACTGGTTCACCCGCGACCAGAACGTTTGTCGGAATGAGGGGTGATGGTAGAAGGAGTTCGCACTTGAAACGCCGCGACCTCCTCGAGCATCGAACCCGACTGCAAAGATCGGGGCTCCTGCCGACGCGAACGAGAGCAGTCGAGTTTGATTCTGAGTCATCCGCTCCCTGCCTCTCTTATCCAGTCGAAGCTCCTCGATCGTCGTCACCGCACACCAGGACTGTCAATGAAGACGTTTTCGCTCAGCGGCGTCCACGTCTCTTCGACTCTCCCGCCGTCCGGGACGACATGGAGAGTGTTCCGGTCGACCGTGGAGTCGAACCCGCCGACGCCGCAGCTTTGGTTCCATGTGTCCTCGTCAGCGAAGCTCGTCAGGCACGTCGTCTCCGGATCGCTCGTGCGCGCCAGGAACAGCGACCGGTCGCCGACTCGGCCGACGAGCCGGGAGCTGGTCTCGTCCATTTTGGACGAGGAGGCCCGCGGGGGCAGCGTCGGGAACGTATCGGCGTCGGTCGCCGCCCGGTCGAGGTCCGCGAAAGTGAGCGGCGGCCGCTCGGCGGTGGTGAAGCACCCGCTCAGCGAGGCCGCGCCCGCGGCAGCGATGGCCGTGATGGCGAGGGTTCGAGCGGTCACCCTTGCGATGCTGCGCGGTCGACTTGTCCAGGTCACGAGGTCAGCCTAGGAAGCGCGGGGCCAGGACGCGCCCTTTCCGGAAACTAGGGTGAGGGGATGTTCCCCGAGCTTGGCACCGCGTTCCTCGCGGGCGCGCTCGCTCTGCTCTCCCCCTGCGCTGCACCGATCCTCCCCGGCATCGTCGGCGCGCTCACCTCGACAGGGGACGGACGGGCTCGACCGTCTCGACAGGTGTGGTCGATCCTCGCGTTCGCGGTCGGGGCCGCTCTCGTGCTGATCGGATCCGTGGCGCTGCTGCTCGCGCTCGGCGCGAACGTGAACCTCGCCCGGCCGCCGTACACGTTCATCGCCGGCGGACTACTCATCGCCGCCGGCCTCTACTCCCTCGGCTTCCTCCGGATCCCCTGGATCACGAAGACCTCCACCCCAGTCGGCTCGGCCGCGAAAGCACTGCTGCTCGGAATCAGCTGCGCCGCCGTCTGGTACCCCTGCCTCGGCCCATCCCTCGCCATCGCCTACGGCCTCGCCTCCAACATCGACACCGTGGGACTCGGCGTCGCGCTGGGGTTCGTCTACTTCCTCGGCATGCTCACCCCGCTGTTCCTACTCGGACTCGTCCTCGCCCGCGCAGCACGCTCACGCCGCTGGCTGCGCCGCATCGGCGCCTACGCCAACAAGGCCGTCGCCGTGCTCCTCATCGTCATCGGCGTCCTCGTCATCACCGGGCTCTGGAACTCTGTGTCGCTGTGGATCGTGGACAACTCGAGCTGGTTCCCCACCCTCTGACCCTCAGGTGGGATCGCCGCGCTCCAGGCCTGGAATGGTTTCGCTGAACGATCGTTCATCAGAGCGAGTGGGGGCGCGGCGGTGGCCTTCGCTTCGACCATGTGGATCTAGCTCAGGTTCTCCTTCGAGTCCTATGGTGAGCGCATGAAGCGACTCGCTAAGTCAGGCCCGTTGGTTGGATGGACAATCGCATCGCTCGGCGCTGCTGGTGCCGCCGCGTTCCTGGTGCATTGGAGCTCGTGCTTCAGTGGCCTGAACGAGGGTTGCTACAGCGCCACACAGTCGGACTTCACGTGGATCGCCACGACGATCCTCTGGGCCATCGCCTTCCCGCTCGTGATACTCGGCGCCCTCGTGCTCTCGCCGGGACGACCCGTCACACTGATTGGTGTCGGGCTCCTCCTGGTCATCAACCCCCTCACCGACCCTGGAGCGTTCTTTCTCCCGTGGGATGTCGCGGACACTTTGCCCTTCACCGGCGTCGCCACGTCGCTGGCTGCTGTGACTGCAGGTCTCCTCCTGGCCAGATCTTCCCACCGAGCCCGTCGGCCCGATCACAGCCGAGTCGGGAAGCCAGCGCCCGCTGACGTCGCCTACTGACCTTCGATCGGCTTTGCGTCGTCCCGTTAGGGGATCCCCATACGGAACGGGCAGCCTCGCGCTCTTCGCTCCGTTGATGAGAGCCGGTGCTCTGGAGTTCAGGCGAAGTAGGGTGAGCGAAACGCGACGGGGGACGCCATGGGCCACAAACGATCGACCTACGGATTCAAGATCGGTGCGGCCTCGGTCGCGCTCATGGCCCTTCCTCTTCTCGGCGGGTGCGCGCAGGACACCACCGTCTACGACGACCCGACCGTGTACTCGGACTACGACAGGGCGCAGCAGGAGCAGGACGCACTCCCCTCGCTCGGCAGCGTCGGAGACAAGCTCGATCCCGACTCGATCCGGTTCGCCGGGTCCGTCGAGGGCCTCGACTTCTACTTGGCCTTACCTCGCGAGGGAGCCGGACACTGCGTCATCGTCAACGAGGGCGACGAACCGGTCAGCGGCTGCGGCGAGAAGCTGTCAAAGCAGAACGACTGGACGGTACAGATCCACCCCGACGACGCCGTACCGGACGACGCCACCGGCGACGGCTGGACCCAGCTCGGCAAGAACCTGTCGGTCCGCGCAAGCTGACAGCGGGAGGGCTCTCTCGCTGAACCACGGCACCCGGCGGAGGTCGGCCCGGCGACTTGGTGATCCGCAGAACGATCCCCATATGGGACGGAGCTGAGCGGGTAGCGTCACCGGCATGACCTCGGGTTCGCGTCACCGCATTCGAGTTGCTGCCGCGCTCACAACCGGAGCGGCGCTGCTCACCGCCGCCGGCTGCGCGCCGGCGGTGCAGACGTCGGGATGCCCGGGCTGGGCGTATTTTGGATCCGCGGAAGCCCGCTACGAAGTCGCCGAAGCGGTCATCACGACTGCCTCCCCTCGCGCCTCGGGAACTCAGAGCGTCTTCAGCGTCGCAGCATCCGCATACATGGTCACCGTGGATGAGACAGAGAAGGGACCGTTCATTGCAGGAGAGACAATCCGCGTCGTGTCGATGCCTGATGCGTGCAGCGGCACCGACCTCTACCCGGACGGAGACCCGATGGACACCGACCAGCCCCTCCGCCTGTACCTCAGTTCCGGGAACGGATTCTGGGCGACGCTGACTCCGCTCGAGGGCGCTGAACCGATCGAGGAATAGCCCGCCAGTCGATTCCCTTACGGGACGATGCGCAACGTCACTGCGTGACAGAGTTGAGCCGTGGAGCGCTGGTTGAACGACGATCCCACGCTCCGACCGCTCATCGAACGCGGGTTCACTCGTTCAGGTGACTCGGTTGTACTTCGGGCCTACGCCGCCTCTCGCCTCCGGACGGCTCCGCCGTCCGATGCTTGGGGAGTGGAGTGGTGGGTGAATAGCATCCACTTACGCTCGAACCTTCCGGCCGCCAACGTATCGTGGCGGGAGCAGGTGGTCGCACAAGGATTGTTCCTGATCGACGGGCTGCTCCCCCGAATGGTTCGACTCTCGGCGGGCCGTGCGGCTCAAGCCGTCCTGTCGCTTCAGTCGTCGCCAATCTCTGTCGACCCCGAAGCCGACTTCGCATCAGGGTCTGTCCATTTCACGCTCGTCCGCAGCGCAGTGGAAGACGCTCGAGCAGTGGAAGACGCTCGAGCAGTTCAAACGCGGTCGATACAGCCCGTCATGGTTGTCACCCTCGACTCGATCGACGCCTCGACTAGAGACAGCGACGCCTCCTGACGCGGGCCCAGGATCGGAATCCTTCGCCTACTGGGCGGACCGGCCTGCCCCTGCGACCGAAGCGCTGAACGATCCCAATCCGGGACGCGAAGCGCGGCTGCGATGATCAGTCCATGCATCGAACAGTAGGCATAGTGGTCAGCCGGTGACACCACCGCAATCAGACGCGAGAACGGTTCGCGCGAGGATCCGTCTCCGTCCAACCAGCGACGGCGGCCGAAAGGCGCCCATCGGTCTCGACGGAAGGTACCGACCTCATGTCGTCGTCGTCGGCGGCGACGGAACGCATCTCGGCGTGATCGTGCGCAGCAGCGAGGCTACTGAAGTCGATCCCGGCGAGACGAGCGAAGTGACCCTTCAGCTTCTGTACGACATCGACTACAGCTCCCTCAGCGCCGGAGCGGCCTTCACTATCGTTGAAGGCCCCAAAGCCATAGGTGACGGACAAGTCCTCTGAAGCAGTCGCCTCGGTAGGCCGCCATGCTCTGAAGACACGATCGAGCGCGTCGCCCGCAGAACTGCGCCGCAGCGTCCGCTGCGATGCTCGGCCGCACCGCGTGACGACCCGGTGATCAATCCCCATACGGGCCAGCCTCGAGCACCCCGATAGTTACAGTGGGCGCATGAAAGCAGAGCTGCACGATCCGCGCGACCAAACCTTGCAGGTCGACGGTCCGACGTACCGCGTCCACTTCTGGTCCGAAGACGGCACGTCGAACCAAGAGTGGGAGCTTTCAGAAACCGACCTTGACGAGGTGCTGGCCTGGATCCCGAAGCGAGCTCACGGCCGGCCCCATAGCCTCTGGGTAGTTACCCGCAGCGACCAGGACGTCTGCCTCATCCGTCTTCGCGGCATCGACCTAGACGCGGCCGAGAGTTACTGGCCAAGCTGGGCGGCACGCACCTACTCAGCCGAACCCAAGTGAAGCGCTGACCGATCCCCTTGCGGGACGCGCGTGGTGGGTGGTGTCCGCCCTACTCTGACGGGTTGGAACTGCGGACCGCGAAGACGCTCGGCATCCTCGCGATGGTGGTCGGGACCCCAGTCGCCCTTCTCACACACACGATCGGCTGGGTTCAGACCGGCTGGGAACCGGGCGCCGTGCAGTGCCAGAAGAGCGAGTACCCCGACGGGATCGATCTCTACTCCAGCCGCGTGTCGGGCGAGAAGATCCTCTACCCGCTCGGCCTGTCCTGCACCTACGCAGCCAGCGAGACCTCACCAGGCATCACCATCCGTCACTACAGGTGGGACGCCACCGCCCTCTTCACCGCAGCCGCCGCACTCGCTCTCGCGGGAACCGTCGTCGCGCTCAGAGCCGAACGCAAGCAGGAGCTCATCACCGAGTCGCCGGAAGACCGAGCGACGACATAGCGCAGCGCCCCCTCTGCCGCTCAACGATCCCCTTACGGAACACATGATCGTGGAGTGCTGAACGTTCTGATTCATGGCGTGTTCACCGACGTGCCGGACCATGATGCTCATGGAAACACGAGAACTGGCATGGGGGATTCTGGCGTGGCCGGCCGTTGCGGTCCTCGCGCTGCTGCGAACAGCGGGCAGCTGGGATGTATCGGGCGGGTCCGCAGCAGGGCTCATCGCGGGCACGGCAGCTGCGTTCACTGTCGCGGGCGCACTCCTGTGGCTTCCCTCGAGTCTCTGGCTCGACCGGCGGACACGCCGCTTCCCGCGTGTCGGGCAGGCGGCCGCGTTCCTGGGTCTGGGACTCGTGATCGGCGCCGCCGCCTCCACCGCACTGGTACTCGCGTCGGGAAACGCGACCTGGCCCTCCTCCGCGGGCCTCATCACGGAATACGCAGTCACGGCAGGCATCGCCTCCCTCCTCGGCCGGCTCCTCGCCACCACCCTTCGCGCGAAGAAGCTGCCGATCGTTCCGACGGCGGCGAATCGCGTGAACCGCTGAACGATCCCCCTACGGGACGGCACAAGTCTTCGCACTCGAGGGGACTTGGCCAAGGGTGCAGCGATTTGCAGCGCTGCGGACACTTCTTGGTATGAGCGTCACTGATGAGCAGGACTGGGCTCGCGTCGTAGCGGGTGAGGGTGAGGCGTTCGGTCGCATCTTCGACCGGCACCGCGACCGCGTCCGCCGGCACGCGCTCGGGCTCGCTCCGACTCCTGGGGAGGCGGAGGACGTGGTGTCGTTGACGTTCCTCGAGGCGTGGCGCAAGCGCGAGCGGATCCCATACGGGACGGCCCGGGCCTAGTTCAAGCGTCGCGGAGCATCGACCGAACAGCCTCGAGCGTGAACCCCATCGCCACGGCGAGCTCGTCCTCGTTGGCACCGAGAAGAACAGCGGAGCGCGCAGCAGAAACGACCCTCTCCCTCCCACTGGATCCCGAGGGCTGGCTGCGAAGAAGTGCACTCTCCTCCGACGCGCGCACGAGCGCTGCCTCCGCTTCACTGCACAGAAGCCTCGGCGGCTCGTTGAGATCGATACGCTACCCACGCGCGGACGGCTCAGTGGCTTCATCCATGTCCCGAAGCTACCCAACGTCGACGTCGAGCACCGCCGCCGCACCCCGACAGCCTCGAGCGCTGCGGCAAGCTCGACATCCGGCAACATGCGCTGATCCTCCCGGACGCCCGGCCAGCGATCCCCATATGGGACGCGACGCTGGGAACGTCGAGGAGGATGGCTGTTATGCCAGTCGTCTTCGATGGAACCGTGTGGACGCACTACTCCCAGCTGCAACTCACAACCGGCGCTGCGTCGGTTGAGGATCCTCGTGATGCGTTCGACGGACAAGAGAATGGGCTGTGCGGAGCGAGCTTGCCCGGCGCCCTCTTCATGCGGACAGGTATCCACACCGGGTACGTACAGGTTCGAGTCAGCACGTTGGACACAGCGCCTGAGCTCGGCTTGTGGGAGGAGATCGTCGAGGCGAGCTTCCAGCCCGAAGGACCGGATGCGGTGCTTAGCGGATGGTCTGGGGACTCCGCCGCGTCGTTCCAGCTCACGGCGTCCGCCTATCGGGCCCGGTGGTGCGCTTCCGGCATGGAAGAGGGCCGGCGACAAGATGTCGCCGACGAAGCGCATCCGGCGCCTGACCGGTACGCGCTGTATCTGTGGCCGGCGCCTGCCTCGGCGGACGCGGTAGTGCGGCGAACCTCGGCAATTGCCGCGTACTGGCACAACGACGCCTCTCCGCGCAGCTAGCTTCACCAGGGCGATCGCTCGTTCGGTGAACGATCTCCAGCAGCGATGCGGGTGAGAGCGGCACACCTAGACTCCTGCGCATGACTGCTTCGTCATCCGTGGACGTGTCGCGGCGCCGACGTCGTCCGGCTCGTCGCCGCCTGTCCTTCTTCGGCGTCTTGGGTGAGCTGCTGATGACCGTAGGGGTGCTCGTTCTGCTGTTCCTCGCCTGGCAGCTGTGGTGGAACGATGCGGTGATCGCAGGGCGGCAGGAAGATCAAGCGGCCGAGCTGCGCCAGAGCTGGGGCGATGACGCGCCGTCCGCGGAGGCGCCGTCCGAGCCGACCGCTGAGCCGGCCGTCCCCGGTGACCCGGTGATCGCGCCGGTCGCAGCTCTGGACACCACGTTCGGCAACCTCTACATCCCCCGGTACGGCGAGGGGTGGGTGCGCACGATCGCTGAGGGCGTCGACGCGGAGAACGTGCTCGACGTGGGCAGCATCGGCCACTACCCGGGAACGCAGATGCCCGGCGAAATGGGGAACTTCGCGATCGCGGCGCACCGCTCCGCCGCCGGCGGAGGAATGCACCTCATCGATGAGCTGCAACTAGGTGACGCGATCTACATCGAGACCGCCGACGGCTGGTACACCTATCGGTTCCGGAACCTCGAATACGTGCAGCCCTCCGAAGTGCAGGTCATCGATCCGGTCCCCTGGACGAGCGACGTCGTTCCGACGGATCGTCTGATCACGATGACGAGCTGCAATCCGCTGCTGTCGACCGCGGAGCGGATCATCGCCTACGGCGTCTTCGAGTCGTGGCAGCCCCGCTCCGCAGGAGCGCCCGCCGAACTCGCCTCTTCCCTCGCGACCTGACGTCCGGCGTCGGCGCTGGCACCGCGACGAGGGCGGCGAGCCGGTTTCATGCTGCGGCAGACGTTTGCGGGTCGGGTGGACATGTACAGGATGAACCCGCTTTCGAAGGAGCCCGTCATGACTGCCGCCCCTGACCGAGACCCCCTGGACGTCCTGCTGAATGAGTCCAGCCCCCGCACATCGACAGTGACGGACGACGTCGCCGCCGAGCTGGCCGAGCTGCAACAGCTCGCGGCGGCAGAGGCCCGCGTCAGCCGCCACCGCTGGGCCCGTCCTGCGGTCGCCGGAGTCGCTTCGCTGGTACTACTCGGTGGCATGGCGACAGCGGCCGCCGCGGCGACGGGCGCGTGGTCGCCGTGGGCGGAGACGCCGGACGCCTCGATCACCTATTCGCTGCCCAGCGGTGTCCAATGCGAGGAGCGCATGGGAGACGTTCAAGGGACCGATCCGGCGGCCGTCGCCGTAGTCGAGAACTTCTACCAGACGACCGACATCGACGCTCTCCTCAGCGACGGTGCGCTCGAGGAGACCGTCGCGCAACTGCGCACCGAGGACCAATCCTTCATCAACGCTGACGGATCCCGCACGTCGGCCGGCTACGGCACCGAGTTCTACAACGCCGACCGGGAGTACTCGACCGCCGTCGGGCGCATCATCAGCAACGCTCTCGACGCCGAACTTGCTGCGCAGGACGTCGCCGTCGACGCCGCGAACCTCAGCATCGCCGGCGAGGCCCACTGCCCCGGAGCGACCTGGTGACCCGCCAGAAGTCCGATGAGGCGGAGCGACTCAGTGAGGCTCTGCGCGTCGCCTCGCCCGACCTGCTCAAGTACCTGCAACGCCGCCTCCCTCTCGAGGACGCCGCCGACGCGCTCGGGGACGTCATGCTCACCGCATGGCGCCGTGTCGGCGCCCTCCCCCGCACCGCGGAGGAGTCGAGGATGTGGCTCTTCGGCATCGCCCGGAACGTCCTCTCGAACAGCACCCGCACTTCGAACAGACGAACCGACCTCTCCGGCCGGCTCCGCGGCGTCCTCGCGACCGCTCCCACCGAAGGACGCCCCGCCGACGAAGGAGTCGACGTGCGCGACGCGATCGCCAGGCTCGCGCCAGAACAGGCCGAGCTCGTCCGCCTCATCCACTGGGACGGCTTCTCCATCACCGAAGCCGGACAACTCCTCGGCTTCCCCGCGTCCACCGCACGCACCCGCTATCAACGAGCACGAGAAGACCTGCGGTCAACCCTGGCGGCATCACCAGCACGCGACGACGACGCCAAGCCTCTTCGAGCGGTCCGCTGAAAGCGTCCCGCTGATCGATCCTCCTACGGGGCGAGGCGGTCGCGGGGTGGAACACTCTGCGGTAGCTTCACGACCGGGGGTGGTCATGGTGGAAGTGCTTAAGGGCGTGAGCCTGCTCGCGTCGGGTGTCGTGATCGCCTTCCTCTGCTCGGTGTCGGGGTTTCAGGCCGGCGTTCGTGCGGACCTGGATCAGACCGGGGGCCAACTCAGCCCGGTCCTGCTCGTGGGCTTTCTGATCGGACTCGTCGTGTCAGCCGTCGGCGCGATCGTGCTCTACCGGTGCTACGAGCGTGCCCGCGGCGTTCGCTAGCTGCTAGCCGTAATCCGCAGCCGGGGCGTCACGCGCTGTGGACACGCGGCCTGTGGCGATGCGGTCGAGAAACGGAGACTTCGCTGACGCCTCACGCGACAGACCGACGGGGGCCGCCGGTGCCGCCCTGCTCTGGGCCGCGACGCACAGCGCGGGCGAGAGCAGCACCCGCCCGCTCACCGGCCACTGAATGACCCCTGTGCGGAACGACGAACGGGCGGGCGCCCCCTAAAATCAGCGCTCGTGCGGTTTCGCCCGAATATCCAGCTCCGTTTCGGCATACTCCTGCCCGCAGCTCTGATCTGCGTGCCGGCAGCGACAGTATGGAAGCCCGGCCTCGCGCTGGACGAGCAGCTGGTCTTCATCGTCATCTTCGCGGTCGTCATACCGCTCGCTGCGCGGTGGGTTGTTTTCAGCGGCGTCAGCCTGCGAGAGAACGACCTCACCGTCCACGGGGTCTGGTGGTCCCGACGCGTCCCTCGCGACCAGACCATCCGAGTGCGCCAAAAAGCCGGCTCGATGGTCCTGCACTGGCGCGACCGTCACGGCCGCATCCGGCACACACCGATGATCGCCTTCACGTCCGCATCCAACGATCCCTCATGGGCCGCAAGTCACAACACTCACGTAGCTCGAGCGGTCAACGACTGGATTGCCGGCGGAGACGGGCGCGGCGCGGGTCGCAGAGTCAAGGACAACTAGAACCTTGCGTGCCGGTGAACCATCCCCATATGGGACGCCGTTCTACCTTGCGTTGCGCAACCGCAGACGATCGACGGTGACGCCGACCGCGACGGTGACTGCGGCGGCGACCAAGCCCCATCCGAGCCCGAGCGTGAATGTTCCCCTGCTCGGGTCAGCCCAGTTCTCGATCTCCGGGCGTCTGGCGAAAGCAGCAGCGTTGAGCTGGGTTGCCACGAAGGCGACAACAAGAGTCACCAGCGCAAACACCACCAGCGAAGCCAGAACCCACATCAGGAGCTGCCGACGTCGACTCCGCGCGTTCCCCGGAACAGTCATGTGCTGAGCGTACGAACTGAACCGCCGCGGCGCACTAGCCGCAGTGCAAAACATTAACGATCAACCGGCCATCCTCCGTCTCGCACCGAAGGAGCAAAGCGTCCGGTGGTCGATCCCCATACGGGAGGCTGCCTGCCGACGAGAGATCCGGCTCAACCGTCTCGACGACGCACTCTAGACACTCGTATACGAACTCCAGCTCCGCGCTTCGCTGGCATTTTGCTGGGCACGCTCGAGTCGGAGCAGCGTGGTCTCTCCTACGATCAGGTCACACCCGAGCCCTCGGGTGCCTGAGAGGTTGGTCGATCGGAATGCGGCGGAAGTCAGTGGCGGTCACAGCGCTGGTGGTCCTGGCGGTAGCAGCGCCGATCACGGCCTGGAGCGTCCTCTGGGAGAACACGATCTCGTCAGCGCGGTGCACAGTGGCGGAAGTCATCGACATCCACGCCCGCTACACCCCGAAGTTCGAGGTCGAGACGACTGACTGCGGGACCCTTTTTCTCTCGGGTGGAAACGGGGCGTCAGATCGATGGGTGATGGAGCAGGCGCAGGCACTGACCCCCGGGGCCAGCTACGACTTCGTACTGAAGGGGTGGAGCTGGTGGATCTATCAGCGTTCCATCGTGTCGATCGCATCAGCGTGATGGTGACGCTCGCTGCCGAAGTTAATCCGGCTGACGTCTACCGCTCCTGAGAGCGTCCTGCGGAACCATCCCCTTACGGGATGCTGGTGGGATGGATGAAACCATGCTGGATGTTGTGACGGGGATCGCTCTGCCGGCGGCCGCGATCGTGATTTCGACGCTGGTCGCCGTTGGTCTAGCAGCGTCAGAGCGGAAAGCCGCGGCCACCGCTCGGGTAGAGGAACGAATCGACGCCGCCTTCGTTCGCGCTCTCACTGCTCTCGCGATCCTGAACACGATCAACCTGCGAGCGGAGTCGGTTGCGGAGCCGCTGCGAGAACTTCGCGTGAGCCTCACCCTTCTAGAAGCACTGAGCACACACGCGGACGGCAACCTCCTAGGCGAATGGTTTGAAGCCGAACGGGTGGCAGGAAACGAGCAAGTGGCCGAGTCGATGCGCCGGCTCCAACTGGTGCCGTCTCCGCTGCGCACGGATGCCGACGTAGAACGCGCTCTGGCCGCGGGCGGTCCCGTGAACACCTGGGCGCGCGACTTCGCGAACCGCCTCCGCGACTGGCACCGTCGAGGCGCGTCCGACGACGAGATGAGGGCGCACATCGCGTCAGCCAGGGCGCTGCACCCCGGGACGAGCGCGGTCTAGATCACACGGCAACGCGGACGTCTCGTCGTGGACACGTCCAGCCTGCGGTGAGAGGGTGAGGGCATGTCGAAGCCTCGGACCAAGCTGGCGCGTGCCGCGCTGATCAGCAACGGCATGGTCTGGTTCGGGTTGTCGCTGATGCTCTTCTCCATCGCCGGCGAGCAGACCTATGCGGCCTTCAACGGCACGTGGTTGAACGTGCTCGGCTGGTCGTTGATCGTCCTCGTCGCCGCGGGTCTGGCGGTGGTCGGTGTGATCGAGAACCGGAACATCCGGGCGGGGAAGAAGTTCAAGCCGCGTCCTCGCAGCTGACTCCCGCTCGAGCGCGCGGCCGTTCCACGTGCTCGGGTGGGGGGTCGAGGGGGCTCTCCCCCTCGTGGGCCGGCGCCGCCGGTCCGCCGCCCTCTAGGCGCCCACGTCGGCCTCGGGTGCGACGATGGGAGCATGTGGGAACTGGCACACCGGACGCGCGCTGAATCGGCATCGACGGTGGTGCAGAGCAACGCGGCGACGTCGGCCGCGGCGATCGCGGAAGTGCGCGCGGCGATGCCGGAGGATCACGTCATCCTCTACGTGCTCCGGATCGGCTGAGCGGTCGCGCTACTCCGCTGCGGGCGCAGCGCTGCGGCGCGGTGCGCGCTGCGTGGTCGTCGTGACGACGGCGGTCGCGCGTGTCAGGTTGGGGCCGATCGCATCAGCTTCGAGGACGCGGCCGGTGCGGCGGTTCTCACCCTCACCCCAAGAGACGGTGCGCTCGTAGCCGACGACGATCACGGCGTCTCCCTTGTGGAGGGAGGCCAGCACGTGCTCGCCCAGCTCGAACTTCGCTTCCACGAAGTGAGTCGTGGGCGCCTCGTGCGGGGTCCATTCGCCGCCGCGGTATTCGCCGGTGTTCTCGATGACGCGCAGCTTCACGATCTGCACGCGGCCCGCCTGCACGGCCTCGGGGTCGGTGGCGAGGTTCCCGGTGATCGTCCTGGTGCTCATCTGTCGTCTCCTGCTCGTGCGGTTCGTGGGTCCCGTCGCCGTCGACGGGCTCGGGGTCGCGGGCTCGGCCGCGGGGGTGTCTGCGGGCTCCTCGGTGGGCAGCTCGATCCCCCAGGATGCGAGCGCTTCGCGCCGGGTGATTTCCACGGGCGGCTCGGACAGCGCTCTGCGCTGTTCGAGCTCGGCGCGGGTGACGTGCTGCCCGGGTATGCGGCGTTCGTCGCCGTAGGCGGCGCGGTAGAGCCGGTCGGCGTCGTTCTCCAGCCGGTCCACCTCGGCCTGCCGGTCCGCGAATCCGGCGAGGTAGCCGGCCCGGAACTCATCACTCGGGATCTCGCCGCTCATGCGGCGTGCTTGTCGATGAGGTCGGGGCGGAATCCCGACCAGTGGTCCTGATCGCTGGCGACGACGACGGGGGCGGCGGAGTAGCCCAGCTCCTCCATGACGTACTCGAGCGCGGCGGGGTTGGTGGTGAGGTCCACGACGTCGTACTCGATGCCTTTCGCGTCGAGGGCTCGGTAGGTCGCGGTGCACTGCACGCACGACGGCTTCGAGTAGACGGTGAGCATCAGTCGGCCCACCCGTCCGACTCGTCGCCGCGGTGTGGGTCGTGCTCGTCGTTGAGTCGGGTCCAGGCGTGCAGCTCGGCCCACTTCTGGGCGGCGTCGTGGTGTCCTGCCTCGGTGAGGAGGTCGATGATCGGCGTCGCGCGCGCGCAGGTGAGCGTCGGGGCGATCGCTTCCGCGACGGCGGGGTCCGAGAGCGTGGCCGCGAACGTCGCCACGGCCGCCTGGTAGATCGCCACCGCGTCGGGGGTGGCCTGCTGCTCGCTCATCGCTCCGATCCTCCCTCAGCGTGGTGCCGATCGCCCTCGTCGTCGTCCGTGGCGTGCTCCGCGATCCACAGGTCCGCGGCCTCGTCACGTCCGAATGCTCGCAGGAGTCCGGCCAGCGCGTCGACCTCGGCACAGCTGAGTCGGACGGCCAGGTCGTCGGCGGTGTCCCCGTGGGAGAACACGGAGGCGAACTCGGCAACCGCGTCGAGGAGGGTCGGCTCCTCCGCCGCGGGGCTGGTGGTGATGGTGTCTGACATGGCGTTTCCTCCTCGATGGTGGTGCGGGCTACTGCTGGGTGCGGGTGAGGGTGTCCACGAACATGACGCCCTCGGTTCCGGGGATCGTGGCGGTGTGCGCGAGCGCCCAGCCGTTGCGTGCGTGGGCGGCAAGGTCCTCGTCGCGCTCCGCGATCTTGCGGAACTGGGTGCGCATCCCCTCCTCGGTGGCGGCCGGGACGAAGGTGCTGACGGTCGTGATCTGCTGCATTTCTCTTCCTCTTCCTCATCGTTTTTTTGCCGTGATTCTCAATCAGGTTTGTCAAGCCAGCGGGGGTGGTCTGGCTCGGTCGTTCTTCCTTCTCTCCCAGCGTTTTTTTGCCTGGAAGGCACGTAGTGCCGAGCAGGGTCGGAGGCGGGAGCGCAACCCGGGGGGGCGGCGGAGGAGAGGTTCTCGGCGCGATGTGAGGGAGCGCAGCGACCGCGTGCCGAGAACGTCGGAGGAGCCGGCCGCGCAGCGGCTTGCGTGGACGCCGGAGGCCCGTACGCTGCCGAAGGCTTCCAGGTAAAATGCGCGCAGCGCACAACGCCGCGTCGACCGGAGGTCGGCGGCCGCTGGCTCGTCGGCGTTCGCGGGCCGCGATGCTCGGGAGCAGATCGGAAAGGTGGTGTCTTCGGGCTGGAGGGGCTCAGCGAGAGGATGATCGGAGCATGATGATCGAGGTTCTCCACATCGACGACTGCCCCAACTGGAAGGACGTCGGCCCTCGCCTGGACGAGGCGCTGGCAGCCATCGGCCACTCCGGCGTGCCCGTCACCTATCGGCTCCTGGCGACACCGGAAGACGCGGCCGGCGTCGCCTTCGCCGGTTCCCCGACCATCACTCTCGACGGGGAGGACCTGTTTCCCTCTGACGGTCGAACCACGGACCTGGCGTGTCGGATCTACTTCACGCCGACCGGGTTGGCGGGCCTTCCGACCACGGAGCAACTCAGGGAAGCGATCTCTTCGCGTGGACGCTGATTCCTCTGTTACCTGCTCCTGCTGCGGGCGGGCACGGCGCCGGCGTCAGGTTCACGCACTCAACGGCGGCGCCGCGTACGTGTGCCGCCGATGTGGGCTTTGGATAGCGCTGCGTCCAGGCAACGACTTTCCGCGCGGCGCCTCGAGATCGCCGCACTGAGACGCCGGTGCAGGCGTCGGGTTGTAGCGAGTCTGGTCTCGAATGATTGCCCAGATGACGTTGATGCGCCGGCGCGCGAGAGCGATCAGCGCCTGCTTATGTGACTTGCCTTCCTGGCGTTTGCGTTCGTAGAACGAGCGCGACACCGGGCAGGTTCTCGCGGCGATGAACGCCGCTTGGAAGCAGGCGTTCAACAGCCGCCGGTCGTATCGGCGAGGCCGGTGATGGTTGCCGGAAATCCTCCCGGAGTCGCGAGGAACGGGCGCGAGACCGGCGAAGCTGGCCAGACGATCGGGGGTCTCGAACGCGGCAAGATCGGCGCCGGTCGCGGCGAGGAAGTCCGCGGCGAGCCGTCGCCCGAATCCCGGAACCGACTCCAACAGATCCGCGGAGGTATTGCCCTCGAGTGCGGCGTCGATCTCAGCCTCGAGCTCCGCAAGCTCGTCTCGGATGCGAAGCAAGTCGTGCGCGGACCGGCTCACGAGCCGAGCAGCGGCCGCCTCACCGATGACGACCGAACTCTGCTCACTGGCCGCCTCTACCGCGACTTTCGCGACGGCGGCAGATTTCCAGCACCCCTGCCCCTTCAACCACGACGCCAGCCGGCTCTCCCCCATCCGCCGGATCGCGGACGGCGTCGCGTACTGGGTGAGCAGCACCAGAGGGCCCCTGGTCGTCGCGTAGTTGAACGCACCCTCGAGCGACGGAAAGTAGTGGACCAAGATGGCGCGCAGCCGGTTCACGGCGCGCGTGCGGTCGTGCACCAAGTCCTCACGGCGCGCCGAAAGCAGGCGCAACTCCGCTGTGACCTCGTCGGCCTGACGCATCAGCGACACGTCCCGGCGGGTCCGCGCCTGGTCGGCGATGATGACCGCGTCCTTCGCGTCCGTCTTCGCCTCGCCGCGGTAGGCGCCCGAGGCGTGGTGCACAACGCGGCCTGAGATGTAGAACAGCGGCTGCGCATGGGCGCTGAGCAGCGTCTGCAGCAGTCCCGTCCCGCCGTGGTTGAGGTCCGTCGCCCAGGCGACGTCGGTGCCGCCCGGCAGTGAGGCGACGTCGCCCATCAGGGTCAGGATCGCCGCTTCTCGGTTCTTGAACCGCTGGGAGAGCAGCTTGGTTCCGTTGGCGTCGATGACGACGCAGTGGTGTTCGGTCTTGCCGGCGTCGATGCCGGCCCAGAGTTGGGGCACGCAGGGTCCTTCCGTTGAGGGGTGCGGTGCGCCGTGAACGACCTTGCCGGCATGTCCTTACGGGGCGATCTGGTCGCGTTTCTCAATGAGCGGTCCTGCCGTTGCGGGGTCCCGGGCGGCTAATCACGGCGTGCCGTCAGGCGGCTGAAGGCGGTCAGCCATACCCGGAACCCCTGGCGCGTTCCGGAGCCTACAACTGCCCGGATCCACGGAAATAACGGTAAGGAAGGCGGTTTTCCGCCTTAGCAACCGGAGGGCGCAGTGCAACCCGCAGGGCGAGGGGGGAGAGAGTTTCGGCGCGAAATAAGGGAGCGCAGCGACCGCGTGCTGAAAGTCTCGGAGGAGTCGGTGGCGCAGCCACTTGAACGGAGCCCGTAGGTAGCTACGACCGCAGCGAAGCGGAGGGAGCCGCCGAAGGCTTCACGGCAAAAAAGGGTGTGAGCCCGCAGGGCGACCAACGGCGGCCGGCGCAGCCGGTCGACCTCCGGGCGTCGCTCCGTCGACGCTGCGCGGGCGGAGCTCGCGCCCCGCCGCCGGCGGAACATCGGGGAGTGTGAGGGGGTCGCCCCTCACGGGCCGGCCCGGTCCGGGGCGGCCCGCGCCCGCGCTCAGAGGGTGAGGGTGTGCAGGATCAGGACGGTGGAGCCGATGGGCTTTCCGAAGTCGGTGTAGTCGAGGGTTTCGCGGCGGTTGCTGATGAGGTCCAGGGCCACCAGCTCCTCCTCGGACTCATCGCTCATGCCGCCCGGGTCGTCCTCCCACTCGCGGAGGGTCTGACGATCGGCGTCGAGGACTCTCCACAGCCCCCAGACGTGGGCGACGGGGCCGGTCGTCTCGTACTTGAACACGAGGGCGGTAGCGGTGGGCCAGGCGTGCGCGGCCGCGGCGACGATCAGCGCTCGCGCGGCCGCGGCGATCGCGTCGAGGTCGCCGGTCGCGGTGGCGGCGGCGACGGCGGCTTGCGCATCGCGCAGCGCCGGGGTGTGTCCCCACACGTCGACGTCGACGGCGGGTGTCGTGGTGGTGGTCATGGCGGGCCTTTCTGCAGGAGTCGGGAGCGGGGGTGCGGGGACCGGCGGATGCCGGTCCCCGCGGAGCGGCTAGCTGATCCCGGCGGCGTTAGCCGGGGTGCTCTCGCCCGTGACGACCTGCTCGACCGGGGAGAGCGCGTACCCCCACGCAGCGAGCTGGCGGAAGTGGGCGGCGGCGCGCTCGTCGCCGCGTCGCCACGACTCCTTGCTCGTGTTCGCCTCCTGACCTCCGAGCACGACGGCCAGCGCGACCAGCCGGGCCTTCGCCGGGTTCGCCTCGACCAGCGCGGCGAGAGCGTCGGTGCGGTAGCCGGAGGGGCGGTCGATGCCGAGCAGCGTGTGGGCGAGGTCGCTGCCGTTGCTCATCCCCGACGACACCGCAAACCGGTGCGCGGTGAGCCCGAGAGCGATCACCCGATCCGCGTCCTTCGGAAGCGTCTTGCGGCTGAGGAACGTGGCGATCCACTGGCGGCGGACCGTCTCGGCGGCAGTCCACGCCTTGTTGTTGGCGATGAGCACCTTCCGCTCGGCGGACTTCTCGACGCGCTCCTCCTCCGCCTCCTCGGGGGTGAGCGCCGCGGCGGGCACGTCGCCGCGGTAGGCGTAGGTGAATCCGGCCTCCGTGGGCTCCTGCACGAAGTGGGTCACGTCGATGTCGCCGTTCCAGCGGGTGTCGATGAGAGCCCCGCGAACCGGGATCGCGGCGATGTGCTCGGCGGTGACCTGCTCCCCGTCGGCGGTGCGGAGCTTGCGGAGGGCGACCCACGGGCTGCCCTCGCCGTAGGCGTCGGAGCGGGTGAGCACCTGGAAGTCGTTCGCGATCTGCTCCTGCTCGACGGCGGCGAGGCGTGCCTTCTCCGCGGCGTCCTCGCGGAGGCTCTGCGCGGTGTGCTCGAACTGGGTCGGGTCGTTGGTCGCGACCTCGATCAGGTGGGCGCGGGCGTCGGCGTCGTCCTCGAACTCCAACAGCACCGCGGCCTGGTCGAGAGTCAGCTCGTGCTCGTGGAGAACGGACGTGACGGTCGCGGACTCCGCGACGGCGAGGCCCTTCTTCACCGCGTCGGTCTTGGTTCCGGTGCGCTTGGCGATCTGCGAGGCGGTGATGCCCTCGAACGCGAGCTGCGCCCAGGCGGCGGTGCGATCCGCGGTGCTGAGTTCGGCGCGCTGGTCGTTCTCGATGATCTGCTGAATGATCCGGTCCGCGGTGGTGTCGTCGCCCTCCACGACGTAGACGGGGACCGTGGCGACTCCGGCCTCGCGTGCGGCGAGGGTGCGGCGCTGGCCTGCGCGGACGATGACGTTTCCGTGCTCGTCGCGGCGGGCAAGGATCGGGGTGATGACGCCGTTCTCGCGGATCGACGCGACGAAATCGCGTGTCACGGGGGCGCTGGTGCGCACGTTCGCCTCGATGACGAGGGTGGTCGGGTCGATGTGCTGAACGGTCCCGGTTCCGGTGGTGATAGTCACGATGGTTTCTCCTTGATCGGTGTGCGACCATTGAGGCGACGGGTCCCGTGGTGCTTCATTCACTACGGGGCTTTTGTCGTCTTCCTGATCGTTTTTCTTTGCCTCTCCGGCGAGTGAAAACCAATTGAGTGGAGTCGGCGGAGTGACGCCGATCACGGGCGAAATAAGCCCGCAGGGCGCGTCCGGGATCGGTGGCACGTAGCCGATGGAGCGAGATAGGTTGAAACCGCGGAGAGGTGAAGAAAACGGGGAATCCTGCCGCGTAGCGGCTCCTGCTGGCGGTGCTCCGTCACCGCTGCGCGGGCGGAGCTCGCGCCCCGCCGAAGGTGGAACACCGGGGAGCGCGAGGGGGTCGCCCCTCGTGGCCGGCCCGAAGGCCGGCCCCTCCCCCGCTGGGTCAGTTCCAGCTCTCGGTCCAACCCTCGGGCGGGACGACGGCGTGCGGCTCGCCTGCGGCGTGGAGGTAGTACAGGGTGCTGCTGTAGTCGTCGTCTCCGCGGGTCATGCTCATCTGCTGGTGCTCGGCGTCCGTCTCGGCGGTGCTCCACCTGGTCGACACGTCCACGGCGTACAGGTCGCCGGAGTCGGTGACGAGCTGGCCGCATGCGGGGCAGCGCAGCGCGGGGTACGTCTCCCCGTCATCGGTCACCGTCTCGACGGTGAGGAAGGGGGCCGCGGCCCACACCTGCTGGTGCAAGCTCTCGATCGTGGCGAGCATCGCGTCTGCGGTCGGGACGGGCGACAGGAACGCGATCAGCGCGGCCGCGTAGTCGCTTCCGTCGTCGGTGACGGGGAACCCGCCCGGGCATCCCTCCCCGGGCAGGGTCAGGGTGTTGCGGACGTGCGCGAGGATTTCGGCGTCCGTGGCGGCGGCGTCCTCGTCGGACTCCGCGCGGCGGGTGGTGAGGATGAGGGCGAGCTGTTCGGCGCTCGCGCGGCCGGTGTCGGTGGTGGTCATGGTGTGGTCCTCTCAGCGGCTCAGGAACGGGGCGACGCGGCGGATCGCTGCGCGGCGGGCGTGGGTGACGCAGTGGCGGAACGAGCCGCTGGTGATGCCGTGCAGCTGGTCGGAGTGCCACGCCTCCCAGACGCCGGAGGGACGACGGGTGACGAGCACGGAGGGCGTCGTCTTGGGGTCGGTGCCCACGACGCGGATGCTGACCGCGCGGGTGTTGGCGAGCGTGAGATAGGTCTTGGCCGTGGTCTGCAAGTCGGTGGCGGTCTGCATGGTGTGGGTGCTCCCTCTGGCTGATCGTTTTTCTTTGCCTCTCCGGCGGGGAAAACCGTTTGAGTGGAGGCGGCGCAGTGACGCTGATAGCGGGCGAAATAAGCCCGCAGGGCGCGTCCGATAGCGGCGGCACGGAGCCGGTGGAGCGAAATAGGTTGAAACCGCGGAGAGGTGAAGAAAACGGGTGGAATGGGCCGCGTCGCGGCCTCCGATCGGCGGTGCTCCGTCGCCGCTGCGCGAGTGCAGCTCGCGCCTCCCGGAACGGGATGCCCGGGGAGTGTGAGGGGGTCGCCCCTCACGGGCCGGCCCGGGGGCCGGCCCTCGCCTGCTCAGCTCGCGGCGGCCGTCTCGGTGGCGGCCTTCTCGGCGGCCGCGGCGCGGGCTGCTTCGACCTCGGCGGCGGTGTGGTGTCCCTGCACGTCGGCGTAGTTGACCTTGTAGGGGCGGGTTCCGTCGTTCCAGTCGAGCGCGACGGTCACGCTCTTGGGGTTCACGCGGGTCACGATGTGCCAGCCGAAACGGTGCTTGATCATGTCGCCTTTGGCGATCGTGTCGCGGCTGTGGATCGTGACCTCTCCGGCGGCGGCCTGGGCCTCGCGGACGGCGGTCCAGTAGGCGTGCTCGTCCTCGAGCTGCGCGCGCTGGGTGATCAGCCGCTCCCGGTAGGCGCCGGTCGCGGGGGTCGTCGTCTCGATGTAGCCGCCGCCGAAGTTGTGCGAGTTGCCCTCGATCTTCCGGCTGTACCCGCGGATATCGGTTGCGATCCGCTCGATGCGGCGGGCGACCATTCCGGGCGCGTACCGGTGATCGGTGGTCCCTGCGGCGACGTCGGCGCGGGCGCGGGCGCGGGTGGCTTCGCGGTCGGCCTCGACGCTGCGGCCCATCGCGTTGTGGGCCTTCTCGATCGCGTTGCGGTGC
>NZ_PSVF01000022.1:0-53183 GCF_002931975.1 Rathayibacter sp. AY1F3
CCGCACGCCCCCAGCCTCACGCGAACCGCCCCGCCACCTCCGCCAGGCACTCCCGGAACACTCGCACGGCCGGCGACGCCAGCTGCGCCTCGCGCTGGGCGGTGAAGATCGTGCGCCGGGGCGTGCCGGGCAGCTCGAGGAGGCGGCAGTCCGGCGCCTCGCCCGCCCAGACCAGGTCGGGCATCAGGGCGACGGCGTGGCCGGAGGCGGCGAGGCGGATCTGCGCCTGCAGGTCGGCGGTCTCGAAGCGGACGTCCGGCTCGAACCCCGCGACCCGGCAGGTCTGCTCGGCGAAGTGGCGGCTCGCGGTACCGCGCGGCTCCATCACCCAGGCGGAGTCGCGGGCCGAGGCGAGGTCGACGACGGCGGAGTCGCGGCTCACGGCGAGGCGGATCGCGTCGGTCGTCAGGTCGCTGCGCACCAGTCCGGGCAGCCAGGAGGTCGAGTGGCCGGGGTACTGCTCGGCGACGACGAGGTCGAACTCCCGCGCCCACGACGTCTCGTGCAGCGCGCCCTCGGGCTCGCGCTGCACCATCTCGACACGCACCTCGGGGAAGCGGTCGGCGACGGCCCGGAGCGCACCCGGCATGAGCGCGAGCGCGGCCGACTGGAACACCGCGACGCGCACCCGGCCGGTCACCGACTCCCCCGAGGCCGCGAGCGCCGCCTCCGCCCGCTCGAGCAGGGCCATCACCTCGCCGGCCGCTTCGACCAGGATCTCGGCCTGGGGTGTGAGCTGCACGCGCCGGCCCGCCTTCCGCAGCAGCTCGACGCCGGCCTCGCGCTCGAGCACGGCGAGCTGCTGCGAGACGGCGGAGGGACTGTAGGCGAGGGCCTCGGCCGCGGCGGCGAGAGTGCCGCGGATGGCCACCTCGCGGAGCAGGACCAGGCGGCGGACATCGAGCACGGCGTCTCCGATCGTTCAGCTGAGCTGACCGGTACCGGTAAGGAACGGTCGCTTCTGCTCAACGGTAGTCGGTCGAATACTGAAGGCACCCACCTCAGAGCAGAAGGACCGCACGATGACGGATCTCGCCAGCCCCGCTCTCGCCACCGGCCCCGCGGCCGACGGTCCGTCCGCCGATTCGATCGATCCCCGCCTGGTCGACGAGAGCGTCGCCCTGGTGCGGCGCTGGCTGCGCGAGGCGTCCGCGATCCCGATCGACGCCTCCGGGGCGCAGCTGGCGGGCGTGCTGAAGGACCCGGCCGGCCTGGACTTCACGGTCGGCTTCGTCGACGGCGTCGTCCGACCCGAGGACACCCGCGTCGCGGCGGCGGCGCTGAAGGCGATCGCGGGCGGCGTGCCGTCCTTCCTCCCTGCTCCGATGCGCGGCGCGGTCGCCCTCGGCGGCGTCATGGCGCCGCTCCTCCCGGACGTCGTGGTGCCGATCGCGCGCCGGGTGCTGCGGCGGATGGTCGGCCACCTGATCATCGACGCGACCGACTCCCGCCTGGGCCCGGCCATCGCCGCGATCCGCCGCGACGGCGTCCGGCTCAACATGAACCTGCTCGGCGAGGCCGTCCTCGGCCGCGAGGAGGCCCACCGCCGCCTGGAGGGGACGCACCGGCTCCTCGCCCGCGACGACGTCGACTACGTCTCGATCAAGGTCTCCTCGAGCACCGCCCCGCACAACCCGTGGGCCTTCGACGCCGCGGTCGACGACATCGTGGAGGAGCTGGCGCCGCTGTTCGCCCGGGCCGCCGCGTCCTCGCCGCAGAAGTTCATCAACCTCGACATGGAGGAGTACAAGGACCTCGACCTCACCATCGCGGTCTTCACCCGCATCCTCGACCGGCCGGAGTTCCTCGGCCTCGAGGCCGGCATCGTGCTGCAGGCCTACCTGCCGGACGCGCTCTCGGCGATGATCCGCCTGCAGGAGTGGAGCGCCGCCCGCCGGGCCCGCGGCGGCGCCGGCATCAAGGTGCGCCTGGTCAAGGGCGCGAACCTGCCGATGGAGCAGGTCGAGGCCTCGGTCCACGGCTGGCCGCTGGCGACCTGGAGCAGCAAGCAGGACTCCGACACGAACTACAAGCGCGTCGTCGACTACGCGCTGCACCCGGAGCGGATCCGCAACGTGCGGGTCGGCGTCGCCGGGCACAACCTCTTCGACGTCGCGTACTCGTGGCTGCTCGCCGGCACCCGCGGCGTAGGCGAGGGGATCGAGTACGAGATGCTCCTCGGCATGGCCCAGGGCCAGGCGGAGGCGGTGCGCCGCACGGTCGGCTCGCTCCTGCTCTACACGCCGGTCGTCGCGCCGGCCGAGTTCGACGTGGCGATCGCCTACCTGATCCGCCGCCTGGAGGAGGGCGCGTCGAGCCAGAACTTCATGTCGGCCGTCTTCGAGCTCGAGGCCGACCCGGCGCTCTTCGCGCGGGAGGAGGAGCGGTTCCGCGCTTCCGTCGCCGCCCTCGACGGGGCCGTCCCCCCGGCGCACCGCGTGCCCGACCGGTTCGCCGCGAGCGGCCGCCCGGGACCGGGCGACTTCCGCAGCACCCCCGACACCGACCCGTCCGTCGCCGCGAACCGCGAGTGGGCGCAGGCGATCCTCGCGCGCGTCCCCTCCTCCCGGGCCGGCGCCGACGCGATCGAGGCCGCCACGATCGGCACCCTCGACGAGCTGGAGTCGGTGCTCTCCGGCGCCCGCGGCAGCGGCTGGAGCGACGTCCCGGCCGAGGAGCGCGCCCGCATCCTGCACCGCGCGGGCGACGAGCTGGAGGCGCGCCGCGCCGAGCTGCTCGAGGTCATGGCGGCCGAGGGCGGCAAGACCCTCGACCAGGGCGACCCCGAGGTCTCGGAGGCCGTGGACTTCGCCCACTACTACGCCGAGCGCGCCCTCGAGCTCGACGCGGTCGACGGCGCCCGCTTCCACCCGGCCGCGCTGACCCTGGTCGCTCCGCCGTGGAACTTCCCGGTCGCGATCCCGGCCGGCGGCGTCCTCGCGGCGCTCGCGGCCGGCTCCGCGGTGGTGCTCAAGCCCGCCGGTCCGACCGCGCGCTGCGGCGCCGTGGTGGCCGAGGCGCTGTGGGCGGCGGGCGTGCCCCGCGAGGCCCTGCGCCTGCTCCGCCTGCCGGAGGAGGAGCTGGGGCGCGACCTGATCGCCTCCCCGCAGGTCGACCGCGTGATCCTCACCGGCGCCTACGAGACGGCGGAGCTGTTCCGCTCCTTCCGGAACGACCTCCCGCTGCTCGCCGAGACGAGCGGCAAGAACGCGATCGTGGTCACTCCCTCGGCCGACCTCGACCTGGCGGTGAAGGACGTGGTGGCGAGCGCCTTCGGGCACGCGGGCCAGAAGTGCTCCGCCGCCTCGCTCGTGGTGCTGGTGGGCTCCGTCGCGCGCTCGAAGCGGTTCCGCGCGCAGCTGCTCGACGCGGTCTCCTCCCTCACGGTCGGCTACCCGACCGACCCCGCGACGCGGATGGGGCCGGTGATCGAACCCGCCGAGGGCAAGCTGCTGCGCGGCCTGACCGCGCTCGGCGCCGGTGAGACCTGGCTGCTGCAGCCGCGGAGCCTCGACGACTCCGGACGCCTGTGGAGCCCCGGCGTCCGCGACGGCGTGCGCCGCGGGTCCGAGTTCCACCGCACCGAGTACTTCGGGCCGATCCTCGGGATCATGACGGCGGCGACCCTGGACGAGGCGATCGCGATCGTCAACGAGGTCGACTACGGGCTCACCTCGGGCCTGCACGCGCTCGACCCGGAGGAGATCGGCACCTGGCTCGACGGGATCGAGGCGGGCAACCTCTACGTGAACCGCGGGATCACCGGGGCGATCGTGCAGCGCCAGCCGTTCGGCGGCTGGAAGAAGTCGGCGGTCGGCCCGGGCACCAAGGCGGGCGGGCCGGACTACCTGCTCGGCCTGGGCTCCTGGACCGCGGCGCCGTCGGAGGCGACCGCTCCGGTCGTCGGACCGGCCGCCCGCCTGCTCGCCGCGTCGCGCGCGGAGCTCCCGGCGCAGGAGTACGCCGCGGTGGAGCGGACGGCGCGCAGCTGCGCGGCGGCGTGGGCCGCGGGCGCTCCTCGCGACGTGACGGGGCTGGAGGCGGAGCGGAACGTCTTCCGCCGCCTGCCCTACGACTCCGCCGTGCTGGTGCGCCTGGCCGCCGGGGAGCCGCTGGGCTCGCTCGTGCGGGTGGCCGTCGCGGCGGCGACCGCGCAGGCACGGGTGGTCGTCTCGAGCGCCGTGGCGCTGCCTCCGCAGCTCGCCGCCGGTCTCGACGAGGCGGCCGGCGCCGTCGTGGTCGAGGACGACGCGGCGTGGGAGGCGCGGGTGCGCGCGCACGGCGCCGGACGGGTGCGCCTGCTGGGCGCCTCCGCCGCGACGGTGACGGCCGTGACGGGCGGGCGCCCCGACCTCGCGGTCTACGCCGGCCCGGCGACCGAGGCGGGCCGGCTGGAGCTGCTGCCGTTCCTCCGCGAGCAGGCCGTGTCGATCACGGCCCACCGCTTCGGCACGCCGGACCACCTCACGGACGGGCTGCTCTGACCGGCGCGGTCCGACCGGCGTGATCCGACCGCCTGCCACGAGGTGCCGCTCCGGTACGCCCGCTCCGGTACGCCCCCTCCCGCGTGTCGCGTAACGGAGCGGCGTCTCGCGGGAGAGGGCGACGGAGCGACGACGGGGCGGAGAGGGGTCAGCCGCAGGCCGCACGTCAGTCCGCGTCAGCTCCGCGGTGGGTCCGCAGGGAGGGAGCGCGCGTCGTTGCTGGTGCGCGGGCCCTCCGGGAGGAGCGCGGCGCGTCCCCCGCCCGATCGACGGCGGCGGCCGGGGTCAGCAGGATGTGCGCATGACCCGCCAGGAGAACAGCCGGCGCACCGCCGCGCCCGCCCGCGCGCCACGCCCGCGCACGCGGCCGACCGTCGGCTCCGCCTTCGATCCGCGGTCGAACAGCATCAACGCCCTGCGGCTCGGGCTGGCGGTCCTCGTCATCGTGTCGCACTCCTTCCCCCTCGGCGGCTACGGCGACGACCCCGGTTTCGGCGGCTCCACCCTCGGCGCCTGGGCGGTCGGCGGGTTCTTCGCCACCTCCGGCTTCCTGATCACCGCGAGCCGGCTGCGCTCGCGATCGCTGGTCGACTTCCTCTGGCGGCGCTTCCTCCGCATCTATCCCGCCTTCCTCGTCTCGCTCCTGGTCGTGGCCTTCGTCGCCGCACCGCTGGCGTCGCTCCTCCTCGGAGCCGGCGAGTACAGCGCGGCCGGGGCGGTGCACTTCGTGGTCGCCAATGCGGCCCTCTACATCCGGGAGTACGGCATCGCGGGGATGCTCGGCTCCGTGCCCTACCCGGGCGCGTGGAACGGCTCGCTCTGGAGCCTGTTCTACGAGTTCGTCAGCTACGTCGTGATCGGCCTGCTCATCTCCCTGGCGCCCACGCGCTGGGTGCGCCCCCTCGTGGTCACGGGATTCGCGGGCCTCACCCTCGTCGCGGCGGTGCTCGCGACGGACCTCGTCCCGTTCCCGGCACCCCTCAACCAGACGGTGACGCTCGTCGGGTACTTCCTCGCCGGCGCGCTCGTGCACCTGTACCGCGACCGCCTCCCCCTGACGGGCGCACTCACCGCCGTCGCGGCCGCGCTGCTCGTCCTCGTGATCGCAACCGGCCTCTACCGCGTGCTCGCCGGCCTCCCCCTCGCCTATCTGATGGTCGCGCTCGGCGCCCGGCTCCCCCTGCGTCGGGTGGGCGCGACCCACGACGTCTCCTACGGGATGTACATCTACGCGTTCCCCGTGCAGCAGCTGCTCTCGCTGGCGATCGTCGGAGCCGGAGCCGCCGTGCCGCTCTGGGCGTACATCGCGCTCTCGGTCGCAGCGACCGTCCCCCTCGCGTGGGCGAGCTGGCTGCTGGTCGAGCGCCCCGCGATGCGGCTGAAGCGCCTCACCGCCCGGGCTCCCGTCGACGTGGAGGGCCACGTCCTGCGCTGAGGCGCCGAGCCGAGAGCCCGGAGCCGCGAGCCCGCGGCCGAGAGCCGAGCCGAGAGCACGGAGCCGCGAGCCCGGAGCCGTCCTCGCACATCCGCCTGCCCGCAGCCGTCCATGCCCGGTCGCGCCCCCGGAGCCGCCCGCCCGCAGCCCCCGCCGGTACCCGCGAGCCCCGCGCAGCCGCCGGACTCCGACTCTCCGCGTCAGCCGTCCCAGCCGCCGGGGAGGTCGCGGACCACCCGCCAGCGCGGGTCGAGCTGCGTCGCCGCCCCTCCGTTCCACGCGCGGCTGTGGAACCACGGCGCGATCACGTCGGCGCCGCCGTGCACGTGGTCGCCGAGATGAGCGCCCCAGTACGAGAAGGTCGAGTTCGTCAGCACGAGGCGGCGGGACGCGGCCAGCAGGGCGAGCTGCTGCGGCACCGGCGTCCCCGCCCCCGGGAAGCGCACCTCGAGGCCCTCGAGGACGCGGGCCAGCTTCACCCGGCACCAGTCGAGGTCGTCCGACACGATCAGGACGCTGCGCACGGGCTCCCGCTCGCGGGCCAGGGCGAGCGCCGCGTCGACGTACTCGACCACGTCGAAGGAGTAGCGGCCGCGGAAGGCCGGGACGCTGTAGTAGTCGCCGCGCCGGATGTTCACGGTGAGGTCCGCCTCCGGACGCGCCGCCGCCACCAGAGCGGTGAAGGGGCCGCCGGGCGGGAGCAGCATCGTCGCGACGAAGTCCGCCAGCTCGTCCGCCGTGAACTCCACGCCGAGCTCCTGGTGGACGCTCCCGAGCTCGCGGGGGCTGAAGAACGACATCTCCGCCGGGGGCACCACGAGCTCCTCGAGGACCCGCGGGAAGACCTCCGCCCACTCCGCGGTCCTCCGCGTCGCGCGCACCGCGGTCGGCACCCCGCGGCTCCGGCGGGCGTGGGCCTGCAGCCAGAAGTAGGCGAGGTTCCCGACCCCGAACGACTCGCCGGGCAGCAGCACCGTCGTGCCCCGTCGGCGGAGGGGCGCCAGCAGCGCTGAGCGGACGTCGCCGAGCGTCACCACCGCGGGCCTCCCCTGCTCACGAGAGCTCTCCGAGCGCCACGAGCTGGGCGAAGCCGGGGTGCGCGGCCCGCACCTCCTCGAAGGTGCCGGCCCCCTCGATCCGGCCGCCGTCGAGGAAAAGCAGCCGGTCGGCGCCGCGCACGGTCGAGAGCCGGTGGGCGACCACGAGGACGGTCATGCTGCCGTGCAGCTCGGCGACGGCCCGCGAGATCTCGTGCTCCGTGCGGTTGTCGAGCGCCGACGTCGCCTCGTCGAGGACGAGGACGGAGGGGCGCCGGTACAGCGCCCGGGCGAGGCCGAGCCGCTGGCGCTGGCCGCCGGAGAGGCGGACGCCGCGCTCGCCCACGCGGGTGTCCAGACCCTGCGGCAGCCCGCCGACGAACTCCTCGAGCTGCGCCGTCCGCAGCACCTCGCGCACGCGCTCGTGGTCGACCTCGGCCGCCGGCACCCCGAAGGCGACGTTCGCGGCGACGGTCGCGTCCAGGAGGAACACGTCCTGCGGCACCACGCCGAGCCCCGCGTACCAGGCCGCGGGGTCCTCGTCGATCGGCCGCCCGCCGCAGAGGATCCGGCCGCTCGTGGGCGGGAGCAGGCCGAGGACCAGGTCGAGGAGGGTGCTCTTGCCGGCGCCGCTGGATCCGACGAAGGCGGTCGTGGCGTTCCGCGGGATCACCAGGGAGACGTCCCGCACCACGTCCACGTCGGAGTCGGCGTAGCGGTACGTGACGTGCTCGAGCGCGATGTCGCCGGAGTAGCGGCCGCCCGGCCCGGGCGTCTCGTCGTGCGCCCCCTCGGAGGCGAGCTCCTCGGCCGCCTCGGAGACGATCCGCAGGCCCGCCTGCCCGCTGCGCACGATCGCGAAGGTGGCCGAGACGCGGTTGAGCGTCGGCAGGGCGCGGAGGGAGGCGGCCGCGAAGACGCCCAGGACGGAGAGCGCCTCGGCGCCGGAGCCGGTGGCGACCAGGATCCCCGAGACGCCCACGACGGCGACGACGAAGCCGATCTCGAGCAGGTACTTCGGCAGCTCCGAGACGAGCGAGAGGGAGCGCAGAGCCTGGGCGCTGCGGCGCTTGGCCCCGCTGAAGCCGGCGACCAGGCTCGCCGCGCTCGACGTGAGGCGCGCCTCGCGGAACCCGTCGAGCGAGGGGAGCAGGAACTGCCACGACTCCAGCGCGGCCTCCGCCATCTCCTCGCCGATCCGGCCCTGCCGCCGCCGCAGGAGCGCCTGGACGCCGCCGAGCAGCACCGCGAAGAAGACGGCCGCGAACAGGGTCGCGACCGGCGAGGCGACCAGCAGGATCGCCACGATCGCGACGAGCACCAGCAGGTCGGAGGCGATGCCGATCACGCCGAGGAGCACGCCGGCCGCCTGCGCGCTGGCGTCGTTGATGGTCCGGTACACCTCGGCGAGGCGCCGGGAGCGGTGGACGGCGTAGGGCGCGAGGACGTACCGCCGGAGCAGCTCCGTCGCAGCGTCGGCCGATATCCGCGTGGTGCGGCCGAGCAGCCACCACCGGAAGACGATCGTCCCGGCGCTCTTGAGCACGAAGACGACCGCGACGAAGCCGGCGATGATCGGGAGGAGGGTCTGGACGTCGGTCGAGCCGAGGACGCCGGAGAGGACGCCGAGCGCGCCCGTGGTGGTGTCGGTCCCGGTGAGCAGCGCCATGAGCGGCACCATCGCGGCGACGCCCAGGGTGTCGAGGACCGCGAGCGCGAGGGAGCCCGCGACGGCGGCGGTGATCCAGCCCGGAGAGGCGGCGCCGGCCAGCGAGAGGAGGGTGCGCAGTCCCGGTCGCAGGGACCCGCCGCTCACGCCGCCACCCCCTCGTACACGGCGGCGATCCCGCCGCACATGGCGGCGACGTCCCGCACGGCGCGAGGAGCCGCGGCCCTCGACGCCTGCCGCTCCAGCGCCGCGGCCACCGCCTCCGGGTCGTCGGCGTCGACCAGCGAGTCCCGCTCGACGATCTCGGGGTTCCCGCCCACCGCGGAGGCGACCACGCCGATCCCGCGGGCGGCCGCGTCGAGCAGCGTGTAGGAGCAGTTCTCCCAGACCGAGAGCTGGGCGACGACGTCCGCCGCGGCGAGCGCCGCCTCCGGATCGGCGAAGCCGGGGAAGGACACCGCGTCGCCGAGGCTGAGCCGCTCGGCCCGGGCGCGCAGGGCGCCGTCGAGCGGTCCCTCGCCCGCGACGGTCAGCGTGGCGCCGGGGACGCGCCGGTGCAGCACCGCGAAGGCCTCGAGCAGCGCGTCCAGGCGCTTCTCCGGCGCCAGGCGCGCGAGCGAGAGGACCCGGAGGGAGCCCGGCTCCCCCGGCTCGCGGTCGCGGGGCGCGGCGTCGACTCCGTTCAGCACGACCTGCACCGGCAGGCTCGGCCGCCACTTCTCGATCATGGTGCGGCGGGTGGCCTCCGAGACGGCGATCGCGCCGTGGAACGACCGCAGCCGCGCGTGGTGCGCCGCCGCGGTCGTCCGCGCCCGCAGTGCGGTGCGGTGGTAGACGTCGGGCCCGGCGATGCCGTGCTCCGTCGTGACGCGGCGGACCCCGCGGGGCAGCGGGGTCGCCGCGGTCACGAGGTCGGCGTGGGCGAGGTGGGAGTGGACGACCGCCGGGCGGAGAGCCGCCGCGGTCGCGCGCAGGGTCGCCACGGAGGCGGCGGCACCGGCGGACACTCCGAAGCGCCCGGTCGTCACGGCCGAGCCCTGCTCCCGCAGCCGCTCGGCGAGCGCTCCCTCCGGGCAGAGCACGACGAGCCGGTGGCCGGGGATCCCGTGCCGGGCGGCGTCGAGGACGTGGCGGGCCACCCCGCCGAACTCGCCGACCGGCACCGCCCAGAGCGCGAGCGGGGTCACAGCCACTCCTCCAGCCGCTCGAGCGCGGTCCAGAAGCCCTCGCCGCTGTTGACGTGCCCCTGCCAGATCTCGGGGATGAACGGCACCCCGGGCGCCAGCTCGTCGAGCGACGCCGCGAAGTCCGGCCAGTCGATCTCGCCCTCGCCGATCTGCACCCCCTCGCCGTCGACACCCGTCGCGTCGACGAGGTGCAGGTGCGCGCTGAGCGGAGCGAGCAGCGCCACCGCCTCCGAGAAGGCGAGCCCGAGGTGGTTCGCCGCGAGCTTGGTGTGCGAGGCGTCGAGGCAGAGCGGCGTGCCGGTCGCGGCCGCGAACTCGGCGGTGTCGTGCGGGTCCACGAAGAGGTTGTGGAACTGCTGCCCGCCCATGAGCCACGGGTAGGGCGGGAGGGTCTGCGCCAGCACGCGGACGCCGCTCGCGTCGATCCGCTCGAGGGCGTCGGCGACGCGCTCGTAGAGGGGAGCGCGCTGATCCGGAGCCACGTGCGCGTGCCGGGTGAAGCCGCCCATCGTGACGACCATCATCGGGTCCTCCTCCTGGCGGAACCAGCGCGCGAGGCTCCGGGTGGTCTCGACGGTGCGCTGCACCTCCGCGATCGAGCGCTCCCACACGTCGTCGTCGAAGGAGGCGAGATCGACGAGGAAGTCGCCCGCGAACAGGTCCGGCAGGTGGGTGGTGAAGCCGGAGTCGAGGCGGCGGGTGAACACGTCGTCCGGCTCGATCTCCAGGTCGCGGTACGAGAAGTGGAACTCGAGGAAGTCGGCGTTCGACTCCGCGGCGAGCGCCGCATGGTCGTGGTACCGCACCGGCAGGCCCCAGGGGCGGCGGAACCGGAACGGCCGGCCGGACGGCGTGCTCTCGCGCAGGTCGCCGGCGAAGAAGAACCCGCCCTCCTCGACGTCGCGGTGGAGGGCGCGGCCGAGCAGCTGCGGCAGCTCGTTGGGCTGGAGGCCCCGGCCGGGGCTGCGGACGACGACGTCGGCGGCGCGCACCACGTCCCCGATCGCGAGGTCGCGGGAGGCGACCAGCGACTTCGCGAGCGAGACGCGGTTCATCGACTCCCCCGTCGAGACCGATCGGGCGTCGCGCGTGCCGAGCGAGTCCTCGATGTCGCGGATCTCGCCGACCATGCGGCGGAACTCGTCCGGGAGCAGGGACACTGTGTGGTCGTTGCCCTCCATCCCCCGGTCGACCGTGAAGTGCTTCTCGACGATGCGGGCCCCGCGGGCGACCGCGGCGACGGGGACGTGCCAGCCCCGCTCGTGGCCGGAGTAGCCGACGACGCCGCCGCCGATCTCGGCGAGCCGGTCGAGGTAGGCGAGGTTGAGGTCGCGGTAGGGCGCCGGGTACGTCGACTGGGTGTGCAGCAGGGCGAAGGAGGTGCCGAGCGAGCGCAGCAGCGCGACCGACTCGAGGATCTCGGACTCGCGGGACATCCCGGTGCTGAGCAGCAGGGGCAGTCCCCGGGTGCCGGCGTCCTCGATCAGCCCGTGGTTGGTGAGGTCCGCCGAGGCGATCTTGAGGCCCGGGATCCCGTAGTCGACGAGGGCCTGCACGCTCGGGGCGTCCCACGGGGTGCAGAGGACGTCGATCCCGGCCTCGGCCGCGTGGTCGAAGACCCGGAGGAGCGGCTCGGCGGGCAGCGAGAAGCGGCGCAGGAGGTCGATCGTGTACTGGGCGCCGAGGTCCTCCCCCGCGGTGGCCCCGCCGGCGCGCCGGTAGAGGGAGTCGAGGTCGCGCAGCTGGAACTTCACCGCGTCGGCGCCCGCCTCGACCGCGAGGTCGACCAGCCGCCGCGCCAGATCGACCGATCCGTTGTGGTTGTTGCCGATCTCCGCGATCAGGAAGGCCGGGTGGCCGTCGCCCACCTCGTGGCGGCCGATCCGCAGCGCCCGATCGCCCTCGACCGCGATCGCGACGAGGTGCCCGCGGTCGTCGACGAGCGGGAGGTGGCTGATCCCGTCGCGGCCGAGCCGGGCGGCGATCGCGGTGGCCGGCTCGTCCGCTCCCGCCGTGCGGACGGCGGTGTTCGCGACGGCGAGGGCCGGGACGTCGAGGGAGGCCGTCGGGTTCGCGATGATCCAGCGGCGGAAGTCGCCGTCGGACACCGACCCGCGGAGGATCCCGTGCCCGTCGACGCAGAAGACGATCCGCTGCTTGTTCGCGTTGATCTTGGCCAGCGCGGTGAGCACCGGGTCCTCGGCGAAGACGATGAACGGGGCGAGGTGCCGGTCGATGATCATGCGCCGCCTCCCGCCGCGAGGCCGAGGAGGGTCTGCTCGACCACCGCGAGGTCCGCCTCGGTGTCGATGTCCCCGCCCTCCGCCTCGTCCATGACGAACAGGCCGACCCGGCCGCCGATCCGGTTGTTCTCGCGCTCGTAGACCTCGGTGCGGGTGAGGTAGAGGGACCCGGTCTCGCGGTAGAAGAAGTCGGCCTCAGCGAGGTCCTGGCGCCGCGGCCGGGCCGTGACGTCGTACTGCGGCACGGAGGCGCCCTCCTGCAGGCGCCAGAGGAACGGCGTCTGCGGGACGACGCCCACCAGCGAGTCGACCCCCGTCGAGGCGAACTGCTCGAGCGCGCGGGCGAGGGTGCCCGGGAGCCGGATCGGCGAGGTCGCCTGGAGCAGCATCACCGCGTCCGGGCGGCGCCCCAGCGCGGCCCGGTGCTCGATCGCGTGGAGCACGACGGGCTCGGTCGCCGTCTCGTCGCGCGCCAGCTCGGCGGGCCGGAGGAACGGCACGTCCGCTCCCGCCCCCTCCGCGATCGCGGCCAGCTCGGGGTCGTCGGTCGACACGAGCACGTCGAGACCGGCGGCGAGCGCCTGCTCGATGCTCCAGACCACCAGCGGGCGGCCCGCGACGGGGCGGGCGTTCTTGCGCGGGACGCCCTTCGAGCCCCCGCGCACGGGGATGACGCAGAGAACGGTCACGGGGTGCCTCCTTCGGCGATGGCGAGCGCCCGGCGGGCGACGGCGACGGCCGGCTCGACGGACGGGACGGGCGGAGCCGCGGTCGGCGTCTCCCCGCCCCAGCGCGCGAGCCGGTACCGGCTCCAGAACTCGAGCACCCAGGCGGGCGGGTCCTCGCAGACGACCCACGCGGGGATCCCGGCGGCCGCGGCCTCGAGGACCCCGGTCGAGAAGATCGAGGCGACCGGCCGGGCCTGCGCGGCGAGGTCGCCGCCGCGGAGCACCCGGATGCCGCGGCGCTCCCACCGCGCGTGCTGCCAGCGCGAGCGGCGGTCGACCTCGGCGGGGTGGGGGCGGTAGTCGGCGCCCGCCTCGCGGCAGAAGCGGGAGGCGGTGGCCGCGGCCGTCCGCCGGGGCAGCTCCGCGCCGTGCAGCTGGCCGAGGAACAGGGGCCGCTCCTCGAGCCGCTCGGGGCGCGGGCGGCGCGATGCGGTCCAGAGCAGCTGGCTGCCGACGACCTCGGTCTCCACGTCGCTGCGGCCGGAGGTCCAGAAGGCCGCGTCCTCCTCCGAGAACGCCAGCAGCGTCGCTCCGGGCGGGAGCGGCGGGGCGGAGGGGGTGAGCAGGCCGTGCTGCACGACCAGGAAGCGGGCGCCGAGGATCGCGGACCAGCGGTGGGCGGCCGCTCCCGCCGCGAGGAAGTGGCCGGTGGCGATCACGGCGCAGAGGCTCCGCAGCTCGGCGGGCGGGTCCGCCTCCGGGTCGACCGGGTGCGCACTCCAGCGGCCCGGCAGCAGCCCGGACAGCGCGTCGCCGGCTCCGGAGGGAGCGAGGACCGCCGCCGGAGCCCCGCCGAGAGGAGCGAGCGAGGCCGCGGTCGAGGCGAGGGCGCTCGCCGTCGACGCCTCCACCGCGAGCAGGACGGCGGGCCGGTCGCCGCGCACGTGCAGCACCAGGCGGGTCGGCTCGGAGCGCCGCAGCGCCGCCCGGGCGGTGCGCAGCGGGTCGCGGCCGCGCTGCCAGCGGCGCCAGGCCTCCAGGTCGGTCGGGTGCGTCAGCGCCACAGGGCCCTCACCTCCCGCATCCGGTGCACGAAGGTGTGCTCGGCGCCGGTGCGGCGCGCGCCCGCCTCGCGGATGCGCCGCGCCCACGAGGGGTCCGCGCCCGCCCGCCGCACGTGCTCGACGAGCTGGTCGCGCTCCTCGAAGACGAGCACCTCGCTGCCCACCTCGTAGAACTCCGCCACCTCGGGCCGGTCGATCAGGGTCAGCGCCCCGACGCCCGGCGCCTCGAAGGCGCGCATCGAGAGCCCGCCGTGGCCCGCGCCGTGCAGAGCCAGGGTCGCGGTCGAGCCGGCCATCACTCCGTAGTAGCCCGCCCGCGGGACGTCGCGGCGGGCGGGGACGCCGGCCGAGCGCCAGCGGCCGGTGCGCGCGACGTCCCAGGGATGGCGCGACCACTGCCGCCCGTACGCCTCGACCGCGACCCCGCCGGCCGCGAGCTCCCGCAGCACGCGCTCGCGCTCGGGGTAGCGGGCGCCGACGAAGGTCACCGCGGAGGAGGGGCGGGGGCGGAAGGAGAGGAGGGAGTCGAAGGCGTCGGGCAGGTGCCCGGCCGGAACCCCCGCGCGGGCGAGCTCGGCGACGTCGGCGGTGGAGTAGCTGACGATCGACACCGCCTCCCCGGCGAGGGAGCGCAGGCGGTCGACGGGGTGCCCCATGTTGCGGAGCTCGTCGTAGAGCCAGAGCACCACGGGGACGCCGGCGCGGCCGACCTCCTCCCACCAGGCGTCGCCGAGGGAGTCGCCCTTCACCACGAGGACGGCCCGGGGCCGGACGGCCCGCAGCGCCGCGATCGCGCGGTCGGTCTCGGCGCGCATCGACGAGCGCCGGAGCCGGCCCCCGGGGAGCCGGTGGCCGAGGGCGTCCCGCACGTGGGCCAGCCCGGTCGCGGCGTCGTAGCGGTGGACGACCACGTCGTCGCCCAGGTGTGCCAGCGCCGATTCGAGCGCCTCCCAGTAGCCGTGGAAGACCGGGCTCACCACGAGCACGGGCCCGCTCACCGGGACGCCGCCTCGGCGGCGGCGACGAGCCGGAGCTCGCGCCGGAGGACGGCCAGCGGACGCACGTCGCTGCCGGCGGCGGCGCGCACCGCGTTGGCGGCGAGGTTCACGGCGGAGGCGGCGCGCAGGGCCGCGGCGAGGGCGGCGGGGCGCCCGCCCCACTTGCGGGCGTAGCGCAGGCGCGAGGCGACCAGCCAGATCAGCCGGCGCGCGGGGTCGGAGGAGCCGCCTCCCGTGTGCTCGGCGACGACGGAGCCGGCGAAGACCGAGGGCACGCCGCGCTCGCGCAGCCGGCGCTGGAGGTCGACCTCCTCGCAGTTCATGTGGAAGGACTCGTCGAACCCGCCGACCGCGCGGAACTCGGCCACCGGCAGCAGCATCACGGCGCCCACCACCCAGTCCACCGGCACCGTCGCGCCCGGGGCGCACCGAGTGTCGTGGCCGACGGCCGCGTGCAGCCGCGGTCGCCAGCGCGCGAGCGGAGTGAGCCACTCCACGACGTAGTGGTGCGGCCGCGGGAAGCGCCGGCCGACCCACTGCCGCTCCCCGCCCGCGTCGACGAGGTCCGGAGCGACGACCGCGGGCAGCCACGGCCGTCCCGCCTCGAGCAGGTCGCGGAGGAAGGAGGGTCCGACGACGAGGTCGCTGTTGAGCACCAGGAGCAGCGGGTGGCGCGCCCGGGCGGCGCCCGTGTTCACCGCGGCGCCGAAGCCGCCGTTCCGCTCGCGCCGCACGACCTCCACTCCGTCGATCCCGGCCGGGAACGGGACCGGGGAGGCGTCGTCGACGACGACGATCTCGAGGGCGGGGGGCGACTCCTGGCTGCGGAGCCGCTCGACGAGGGCGAGCGCGGGCGCGGGGTCGCCGTAGTGCGGGATCACGACGCTCACCCCCTCGGCGGTCACCTCGCGACCGTCTCGGCGGCGCGATCCCGGCGGAGCGAGCGGCGGGTGCTCCGGACGGTGGCGGCCGGGGGCTCCGCGCCGACGGGCAGAGCGCCGAGAGCGGGGAGGATCACCCGGAGCAGGGCGTCGATGTCCTCGACGGCCGCCGCGGCGACGTCCGGTCCGCGCCCGAACGGGTCGGCGAAGTCGTCCTCGGCGCCGTAAGGGGCGGTGTCGTCGGCGAGCAGCCGCAGGAGCGGGACGCCGGGGGCGGCTCCCGCCAGCCGCGCCGCCCGGCGGACCGTGGTGGTGCGGCGCGCGGCGGCCGGGAAGTGGCGGGTGACCCACTCGCGCTGGCCCGCCTCGAACACGAGCACGGGGTCGGCGCCGGCGAGCATCCGGCCGTCGGCCTGGCGCGCGCGGTGCCCGGCCGTGGAGAGCCCGCGGGCCCGCAGCGCATCGCTGAGCTCGGGGTCGAGCCCGCGGCCGACCTCCGCGTGCGTTCCCGCGCTCTCGACCCGCCAGTCGGAGCCGGCGCCGAGCAGGCGCGCCGCGATCAGCTCGGCCGAGGGCGACCGGGCCACGTTCGCATGGCAGAGCAGGAGCAGGCGCCCGCTCATCGAGCCGCCCGGCGGGACGTCTGCGGAGGCAGGGCCCGCGACTCCACCGGGGCGAGCTCGGACCGGCGCGGTGCCGCCGCCGCGCGCTTGCGCCCCGTCGCCGGCTGCGGCTCGGCATAGTACGCGTTCTTGCGGTCGTAGTAGTAGTACCCGGTGTCGCCGTCACGGGCGGTGACCATGTTGAGCACGGTGCCGAGCACGCGGGCGCGGACCTGCTGGACGATCCGCCGGGCGGCGACGACCTCGGGCCGGCGCGTCTGGTTCGAGGCGACGACGAAGACGACGCCGTCGACGACGGTCGCGACGATGGAGGCGTCGGTGACGGGCAGCACGGGCGGCGCGTCGATGATGACGAAGTAGTCCTTCGAGAGGCGCGCGACCAGGGCGCGCATCGCCTCGGAGCCGAGCATCTCGGACGGGTTGGGCGGGATGTGCCCGGCCGGGAGAGCGTAGAGGCCCGCGGTACCGGTGGGGCGGATCGCGTCGTCCACAGGGATCTGGTGGCTGAGGACCTCGCTGAGGCCGATGGCGCCGTCGATGTCCAGCATCCGCGCCACGGAGGGCCGGCGGAGGTCCGCGTCGACCAGGAGGGTGCGCTGCCCGGACTCCGCGGTGACGCGGGCCAGTCCGGCGGCGATCGTGGACTTGCCCTCGGCCTGGTTGGCGCTGGTGATCACGACGCTGCGCGTCTCCTCGTCGACGCTGGAGAAGCGCAGGCCCGTCCGGAGCGAGCGGAACGCCTCCGCGGTGAGCGCGTCGGTGCCGCGGCGGCCGCCGGTCCGGCCCGGGCGTCCGGCCTTGGGGATGCGGCCGAGGACGCCGACGCCGAAGAGCTCGGTGAGGTCGTCGACGGTCCGCACGCGGATGTCGAGGGCCCGGCGGAGGAAGGCGAGACCGAAGCCGAGCACGAGCCCGCCCAGGGCGCCGAGCAGGATGTTCCGCACCCAGTCGGGGCTCGTCGGGGCGGCGGGCGGCTCCGCGTTCTCGAGCGGGACGACGGTGATCTGCGGTGTGCGGTCGGCGGTGGACTGCGTCTCGATGTCGGTGATGACGGCCGCCAGCGCCGCGAGCGCCCCGTTGGCCAGGGCGGCGGCGTTCTGCGCGGTCCCGGCCTCGGCGGTGACCTCGATCAGGGTGCTGCCCGGAGCGACCCTCGCGGTGAGGCGGCCGCTCAGGGCCTCTCCGCCGGGGTTCGCCTCCGGGTCGGCCTCGATCCGCTCCGAGACGGCGCTGCTCGAGATCAGCGGCAGGTAGGCGTTGGCCCGGGTCACCGCGGTCTGCGACCCGCTGATCGCATCGGCCGAGCTGCCGTCGCTCGCGGCGATCACGAATCCGGCCGAGCTCGACTCGTAGACCTTCGGAGTGAGGAACGAGAAGGCGGCCATCGCCAGGGCTCCGACGAGCACGGCGACCACGAGGGTCCGCCAGTTCCGCCGGATGAAAGCGATGAGATCGACGACAGTCACTGCGCACCTTTCTGCGTGCCGCGCATGCGCCGCACGACGATGCTGAGGTGTCGGTCACGCTAGCAATGCGGAGCGCCTTTCCCTAGGCGGTCCCCGACCCCTCGGGAGGCCCTTTCTGCGAGGATGACGACATGTCCGCGCCAGGGGGAGAGATCGTCGTCGAGAGGCGTTCCCCGCTCGTTCACGAGGCCTTTCCGGTAGCACATTCCGCTCGGATACTCGATGCCGTCCTGATGGGCCTCCTGGTCTACCGGCTCCCCACCCCCTTCCTCCCGGGGAGCGTCCCGCTGGCGCAGACGGCCCTGGCCGCCCTGGTCCTCGTCAGCCTCTTCCGGCGGCCCACCCGCCGTCTCGGACGGGCCGCCTGGTACCCGTGGCTGTGCCTCGCCCTGCTCGCCTTCGTCCTCGCCGGCTCGTCCTTCGACGGCCTCGACGCCCTGCGCCGGGCGGCGAACATCGCGCTCGTCATGCTCGCCGCGGGCTTCCTCGCGAGCGGGCGGATCGACGTGGTCTCGGGGCTCAAAGGACTCGCCGCGGCCCTGTCGCTGAACGCCGTGCTGTTCGTCGCGGGACTCGCCCCGGACAGCTACCAGGGCGCCCTGACCGGCTTCCTCCAGGACAAGAACGTGGCCGGTCTCGTCTACGGGGCGGCGGCACTGCTGGTCTCGGCGCTCAGCTCGCGGCTGTGGCTGCGAGTCGGTGTGCTCGCGCTCGGGGCCGCCGCGGTCGTCGCCACCGACTCCCGCACGTCCATGGCGGCCTACGCCTGCGCGCTCGTGTGGCTCGTCGCGGCGCCGTACCTGCGCCTGCTCTTCCGCGCGCTCCTCGGCGGCGGCCTCGTCCTGCTGTTCCTCTGGGCCGAGCGGAACCTGGCGACGGCCGGCGACTACGGGGTGGAGCGGGCCGGCTCCGACGCCCTGCGCGCCCGCATCCTCGACGCCTCGGTCGACAAGGTGGCGCTCTCGCCGTGGACCGGCTCCGGGCTCGGCGAGGCGACCGCGCGGCTCGACGGGATCGACTGGTTCTTCCACAACTCCTACCTGGCGCTGATGGCCGAGGGCGGCGTCGTGCTGCTCGTCGGCGTCATCGGCACCGTGCTCGTGGCCGGCTTCGCGACCACGGCCGCCGGGGCCGGGAGCCGCCCGGGGCACGCGGTCGGCGCGGCGAGCATCCTGGTGCTGCTGTGCGCGACGCAGCTGGGCGAGGTGTTCTTCGCCCCGATCTCGTTCGTCGTGATCGGCGCGGGTCTCGCTCTGCTCGCGGAGGAGTCCGCCCGCGCCCGCGCTCTGCCGCCGGAGTAGCGCCTCCCACGCCCGCCCGATCCGGCGCGGATCCACGGGTCCGGGGCGCGGAGGTCCCGGTCGGCGGGCCCTTCCCGGTGGGGCGGAGGTCGCCCGGTGCGGCCCCGGCCGACCGCCGCTCAGGCGCGGCCGCGCTCGCGGACCGCGTCGCGGAGGACCTCGCGGACGCCCGCCCACATGTGCCGCGCGTTCAGCTCGGCCAGCACCCGCTCCCGGCCCGCGCGGGCGACTTCGGCCCTCTTCCCGTCGTCGCTCAGCACCGCCTCCAGCACCACCGCGATCCCCGCCGGGTCGTGCAGGGGCAGCGCGAAGGACGTCTCGCCGTCGCGGATGTAGCCGGTCATCGCGGCGCTCGTGGTGACCGCCGTGCAGGTCCCGCAGCCGGAGGCCTCCAGCAGGACGCTCTCGCCCGTCGGGTAGGCGAGGTCGTGGCTGGTGACGACGACGAGCTCGGCGTCGCGCAGGTTGTCGCGGTGCCGATCGACCGGGACGGGATCGTGCAGGACGACGTTGGCCGGCAGCGCCCGGGACGGCCGCCGCGCAGGAGTGGTCACGATGTCGAACCGCCGGTGCGGCAGGCGCTCGGCGGCGGCGACCAGCGAGTCGAAGTCGCGCCCGCGGTCGACCCCGACGGCGAGCACCTCGAACCGCTTCGGACGCGGAGGAACGGGCCGGTAGTAGTCGGAGTCGACCCCGAAGAGGACCGGTGCGATCCGCCGCTCGTCGACGCCGTGGCGGGCGAAGACCTCGCGCTGGTTCTCGCTGAGCACGACGAGCCGGTCCACGCCCTGGAGCAGCCGGACCACCTGTCGGCGCCGCTCCGGCGAGCCGGTGAGCAGCTCCTCCGCCCACCAGCAGGAGAGGACCACGAGCGGCGTGCGGCCGTACGGCCCGAGCCGCGCGCGCCGGAGCAGCGCGGGGAGGCCCGCCTCCGGCTCGAGCACGCAGAGCACCGCGTCGGCCGAGCGGACCGCCCGGAGTGCGCGCAGCTGCGTGTCCACGTTCAGCCCCGTGCGGTGCTCCACGACGTCGCGCAGCTTCACGTGCGCGGGCCGAGACGCGTGACCGGGGACGAGGAGCCGCGTCGAGTCGTCCCGGAGGAGGTCGGCCCGGTACGGCAGCCTCCCGCGGGCGAAGGGCCTGCCCGGAGCCAGGCGCAGTGTCGGGTGCTTGAGGAACAGTCCGAGCACTCTGAGGACTTCCGGTTCGCGGGTCATCGTCGTCCTTTCCCGAGGGAGGAGGAGAGGCTCCCCGCGGCATTCCCCGGAAAGCGGATCGGTCTCCTGGCGGGAGGATCAGGAATCATCGGAGAGGGCCATCCGCGCCAGAAGTCCGTCGATAGCCGACTTCCCGGAGGACGGGGAGTAGGAATCGTTCCAGCGGGCACGATCCCTCTCCCGCGACTCCGATAGTCCTCTCTTCTTCCGGGCTCTGATCAGCTCGGCCAGAGCCCGCGGATCCCCGGCTCGGAACGTGGCGTCGATCGACGGGCCGACGACCTCGGGGAGCGCACCGGCATCGCTCACCACCACGGGAACGCCGGCCGACATCGCCTCCGTCACGACCAGGCCGAACGACTCCGGCTGCACCGACGGCACCACCAGGAGGTCGATCCGCGCGAAGAGGTCGCCGGGCTCGATCCACCCCGGCCGGTCCACCAGAGCGGCGACCGGAGCGAGGGCCGCCTCCACCTCGCGACGCTCCCGCTCCGCCACGAACCGGGGCTCGCCCGCCAGCACCAGGCGATACGCGCCCGGTTCCCCGGCCTCCAGCAGCGCCAGCGCCTCGGTGAGGACCCGCACCCCCTTCGCGAGCGAGGGACGCCCGAGGAAGCCGAGAACGGTCGTCCCGTCCTCCCGCGGCCGCGCCTCCGGCAGGTCGACGCGGCGGCTCCAGTTCGGCAGCACGGTCGACCCGGGGACGACCCCCGCCAGGTAGCGGGAGGGGACGAGGGTCGCCAGGGCGCCGCGGCGGGCGACGGGCGCGAGCAGCCGCTGCAGGCCGGACGGGCGCTGGTGCAGGTGCACGATCCGCCGCGGACGCCCTGCCGTCGCGACGGCCGGCACCAGACCGTTGCACCACAGCACGCCCTCGCGGGAGGTGGCGTCCCAGCGCCGCAGCGCGCGCATCCAGGCGGGTCTGCCCATGGCCTCGAGCTCGACGACCCGGTGGCCGGCGGCGAGGGCGGCGGCGACGAGCGCACGCGGCTCCGAGGGACCGACGACCACGACAGGCACCTCGAGCGCCTCGAGCGCCTCCGCGATGCTCAGCAGCATCACCTCGCCGCCGCCGATGTCGCCGTTGTTGGTCGCGAGCGCCACCGGAGGCCGCCCGGCGCCGCCCGCTCCCCCGTGGATCATCCGCCGCCCCGCCCGCCTCCGCGCGGCGCCCCCGCGGCCCGCGCGCCCATCCTCACCGAGACGAGCGCCCGGCTCCACCGAGCCCGGCCGGGCTCCGCGGGCCGCGGGAGCGCTGGAATACTGACCGGATGGAGCTCGTGGGCGTTCTCTGGGCCGATGAGGCCGTGCCGCTCGTGTCGGCGTTCGTCCACCGGCGGGCCGACGCGGCGGGCCTGCGCGCACTCGTGCTCAAGGGCCCGACCGCCGCCGCCGACCGGCTCCGGCCGCCCCGCACCTCCGGCGACGTCGACCTGCTGGTCGCCCCCGACGACCTGCCCCGGATCCTGGCGCTCCTGGCCGCCGACGGCTGGACCGAGCGGCCCTGGCCGGACGGACCGACGCTCGCGGCCAAGCACTCGCGCTCCTACCGGCACGCCGCGTGGCCGGTCGACATCGATGTGCACTGGCGCTGGCCGGGCTTCCTCGTGCCGCCGCGCGACGCCTTCGAGGCGCTGTGGAGCCGGCACCGGATCGTGGAGCTGGCCGGCCGTCCGGTGGCGACCGCGAGCGTCGCCGACTCGGCGCTCGTGCTGGCGCTGCACGCGCTCCGCGACGCCTGGCAGATCACCGACCCGCGCCTCACGCGGCCCTCCGACTACGACCTGCTCGTCGAGGCGGTGGCCGCCCGCGCGCAGCTGCACGCTCCGCTCCGGGCGGCGGCGGAGGAGCTCGGCGCCGTCCAGACCGCGCAGCCCTTCCTCGATGCGCTCGGCATCCGCGCGCGCGCCGGGGAGGTGCCCGCGGCCGAGCTGCGGGCGTGGCGGATCAACGCGAGCTCGCCCCACGCCTCCGCGGGGTGGGTGCAGGCCGTGCGCGCGGCCGGCTGGCGGCAGCGGCCGCTGCTCCTCGCCCGCGCCGTCTTCCCCGCTCCCCACGCCCTGCGTGCCGCCGACCCCGCCATCGGCCCGCGCCGGATCGACGTGGCGGCCGGCTGGTGGCGGCGGCTGCGCCGCGGCGCCCGCACGGCTCCGCTCGCGTGGGACCACCTCCGACGGACGGACAGGACCTGACATGACCCGCCGGCTGATCCGCGCCCCCTTCGGGCTCGGCGTGCGCTTCACCTTCGACGACACCGTCCCCGACCGCTTCGTGACGGAGGTGGAGGAGTCGTGGAACGACGTGGACGACGACGCCGATCGCCCGGGCTCCGAGTACCGGGTGTCGCTGACCGAGCCGGTCGGGGAGCCGGGAGTGATCGCGCAGCCGACCGAGGACGCCCTCGCCGAGCACATCGGCGCCGCGCTCACCCTCGCGGCGGCCGACGCCTGCGAGGGCCGGCTTCTCAGCGTGCACGCCTCCGCGGTCGCCCTGCCCGACGGCCGCGTCGTCGCGTTCGTCGGCCGGCCCGGTGCCGGGAAGTCGACGCTCGTGAGCCTCGCCGCGCGCCGGTACGGGTACGTGACCGACGAGACGCTCGCCGTCCGCCGCGACGGGCGGGTGCTGCCGTTCCGGAAGCCCGTCGCCCTCCTCGACGGCGGCGACTGGAAGCGGCACCGCTCCCCCGCCGCGATGGGCCTGCAGCCGCTGCCGGACGCTCCGCTGCGCCTGGCCGCCCTCCTCCTGATCGCCCGCGACCCGTCCGGCCCGGCGGAGCCCCGGCTCGAGCCGATCGCCTTCGACGAGGCGCTCTCGGTGCTGCTGCCCGAGCTGAGCCACTTCGCACGGCTGCCCGCGGCGCTGCACCACCTCGCCGGGCTGCTCGACTCCGTCGGCGGGGCGCAGGTGCTCCGCTACCGCGAGGCGGAGACCGTGCTGCCGCTCCTGGAGCGGATCGGGGAGCCGTCGCCGGTCGTCGCCGACGCGCCGGAGGCCGATGCGGCGGCGCCCGGCCCGGGCCTGCTCGCGCGAGCCGCCGGCGTCGAGTGGGTCGAGCGCGACGGAGTGGTCAGCTGCCTCCTCGACGAGCGGGTCGAGACGCTGACCGGGATCGGCCCGGTGCTGTGGCGCGCTCTCGGGACGCCCGCGACGGTCGACGCGCTGACCGGAGCCGTCGTCGCCGAGCACGGCGCCCCGCCCGCGGGCGACCCCCGGGCGCACGTCGAGGCCGTGCTCGACGCGATGGTCGAGCACGGCCTCGTGGTCCACGGCGCCTGACGGCGCCGAGCGCGCGGCTAGCCCGTGCGGACGTTCGGCCCGACGGAGCCGCGGGCGATGAACAGGTCGAGCAGGTTCACGAGCCCCACCGCGCGGATGTAGAGCGCCGCGACGTCGTAGCGGCCGACGGGGAGCGCCTCGAGGACGGCGGGCCCGGTCGGGTTGGTGGAGCGGTTCTGCGCGTTGACGTCGATCTGGATGACGTCCCGCAGGGCGGTGAAGACCGGGGTGAGGACCGCGTTCTGCAGCGTCGTGAGCAGCGGCGGGAGAGTCGCCGTCAGCAGAGTATTGATCAACCCGAGGAGGGCGCCCCGCACTGTGCCACCGCCACCGTCGGCCAGGCTCACACCTAATAGCGAAATGTTCGCCAGCAGGCGTGCGCTCAACTCAGTGAGCAGAGCAGCCGTGAAGGCACCGAGCACCGAGCCAGGGACCTGCAGCCCGTTGTCCAAGAAGAGGGTCGAGTTCGGCGGCAGATCATTCAGGTAGGAGGCGTAGGAGCCGAACGGCGTGTTTCCCGGCTGGCCTGGAGCGGGGCCGAAGAGCGCGGCCAGGTCGATCGTCAGAACGGCTGGATTCGTCGAGGACGCGGGTGTCGTCGGGATCAGGAGCTGGATCGGCTGCGCACCACCGGGCAGAGCCGTGCCGAAGATCCCCGCAAGGTTGATCGTCGCCGCACCCAGCGTGAGGCTGGAGACAGCAGTGAGGAGGCCCTGCACCGTCGTAGCGATCGTGTTCAGCGTCGGCGAGGTGAGCACCAGGTTCAGCCGAGTGATCTGGTAATCGCGCTGAAGATTGTCCGAGCCGGGAACGCAGGCCGATTGCAGAGCCGCGCGCCCGGTCAGAGCACCGATCTGCAGTGTGAGCCCGGCGACGTTGGTGAGCAGTCCCGCCAGACCTGCCCCTCCGATCGCCGCGAGGATCGCCCGGAGGTTGACGGTGCCGAAGTCGGGGTAGCTCCCCGAGGTCGGGGTCAGCGCCAGCTGGCCGGCATTGGTGATCGCACCGGAGGCTCCGCGGACGGTGCCGGTGGTGCTCGCCTCCGCGTACTGGTTGAGAGTGCCGACGGTGGCGGGAGCCGCCAGCGTGAGGAGGGAGGAGAGCGTGCCGGTCAGCCCGGTCGCGTTCACGGCGATGCCGTTCAGTACCGTGGCGTTGACGCCGCCCGTCACGACGACCGGGTCGGGCGGATTCGGTCCCGACGCCGGCGCAGTCGCCGTCACGCCCGAGACACCGGCGACATTGTCGAGGTTCACGCCGCCGAGGAAGCCGCTGAGAAGGCGTCCGCGGGCGACCGCCTGGAAGACCGTCCCCACCGGGAAGCAGCTGATCGAGACGGCGGAGGCGGACTGCGCCAGCATCACCGCGGGCACCGACCAGACCGCTCCGGCCACGACCGTCCGCCGTGCGAAGACGCCCGCGGAATTCGCGCTCTTCTTCTCGCTCTTATCGCTGATATCGCTGGATGCGAGCGGATTAGACTCCGACATTGGCGGCCCTCCGGTGCTGTCGCTCGACGTACACCCCTTGGCGCGTCGGCGGCAAACATAGCGAGAGAGGCGTCGCGATAAGAGGCGCTGGCGGATTTCTACTCGCACTGGCGGCGATCAGCGGAGAGGACGCGGAGAAGATGGCAGAGGACCCCCGGCTCCTTCTCTGGCGGCGCCGCCCGGACACGGCCTCCGTCGATCTGAACGGGCGCGTCCTGGTCCTCCCGCTGGACGTCTCCCCGATGGGCAGCCCCTACGCGCTGCGCGAGAGCGTGGCCGCGACCTGGCGGGCGCTCGACGACGAGCCGCAGGACTTCTCCGGCCTGGCCGACCGGCTCGCCCGCCTCCACGCCACCGATCCCGGCGCCATCGCCGACGACCTGGCGCGCGTGCTGACCGGGCTGGAGGAGCTGCTCCTGGTCGAGAGCCGCCCGCGCGGCGAGGAGCCACGATGAGCGTCGCGAGCGTCGTCGTCCCCAGCTACGCGGGGGCGGCCCGCCTGCCCCGCCTCCTCGCCGCCCTCGCGGCGCAGACCCACCGCGACCTCGACGTGGTCGTGGTCCTCGACGGCGTCGTCGATGCCAGCGAGCGCGCCCTCGACGCCTCCCCCGTGCCCGTGCGCCGCGTCGTGCTCCCCGAGAACCGGGGGCGCTCCGCCGCGCTCACCGCCGGCTTCGACGCCGCGCGGGGCGACGTGCTGATCCGCTGCGACGACGACCTCGAGCCCGGCCCGGGCTGGGCCGCCGCGCACGTCGGGGCCCATCGGGACGCGGTCGCCGGCGTCGTCGGCCTCTGCCCCGACGTCGACCCGGGCACCGCCTACTCCCGCGCCTACGGCCGGCCCGCCGGCGAGCGCTTCCGCCGCGGCGCCTACGCGGCGGGCCCCGACGCCTCCTGGCGCTACTGGGGCGGCAACGTCTCGGTGACGCGGGCGACGTACGACCGGGTCGGCGGCTACAGCACCGACTACCGCGAGTACGGCTGGGAGGACGTCGACTGGGGCTACCGGCTGCACCGCCTGGGAGTGCCGGTGCGGATCGAGCCCGGCGCCGAGGCCCTGCACCACGGCGCTTCCGTCTCGGCGGCGGTCCGCAGCCGGCGCGCGTTCCTCTCGGGGGCGGCCCGCCGCACCTTCGAGCGGCTGCACCCCGAGCAGGTGCGGGAGGCGGTGCCCGCGGCCGGCGCGTGGGACGCAGCCGTGCGCCTCCTGGCCCGCGGCGGGAGCGAGCGGCGGACGGCACTGGTCGCGGGAGTCGCGGACGCCGCGCTCGGAGTGGTGCCCCGCCCGGTCGGCGAGAAGCTGGTCGCGCTCGCCGTCGAGTCCGCGGCGATCGCGGGCTACGACCACGGCAGAGGGCGTCCCGCGCACGGGTGACGGCGGCGCGGATCGACGGACCGGCGGGCACGGCGGCGGCGCCGACGCCGTGCGGGAGCCGATCTAGGCTCCCCCGCATGCGAGTCCTTCTGGTGGGCGGAGCGGGCTACATCGGGAGCCACACCGCCGTCGCGCTCCTCGAGAGCGGCCACGAGGTGCTGGTCGTGGACGACCTCTCGCACGCGAGCGAGCGGACCCTCGACGCGGTGGAGGAGCTGACCGGCTCGGTGGTCCCCCGCCTGATCGCCGACGCGCGCGACACGGCCGCGCTGACGCGCTTCCTCACCGCCCACGGACCGGTCGACGCCCTGGTCCTGCTCGCCGGGCTCAAGTCGGTCGGCGACTCGGTGCGGCGGCCCCTCGAGTACTGGACGGTCAATGTCGGGCTCGCCACCGCGGCGTTCTCGGTCGCGGCGGAGTCGGGGATCCGCACCGTCGTGTTCTCGAGCTCGGCGGCCGTCTACAGCCCGGGCGGATCGATGCCGGTCGGGGAGGACTCCCCCGCCGGGCTCAGCGCGGCGAGCCCCTACGGCGCGACGAAGCGCGTCATCGAGGAGATCCTCGGCGACGCCGCGCGCGCCGATCCCCTCCTGCGCGCGGTCAGCCTCCGCTACTTCAATCCCATCGGCGCGCACCCGTCGGGGCGGATCGGCGAGGATCCGGCCACGGCGCCGGGGAGCCTGCTGCCCGTGCTGACGCGGGCCGCGGGCGACCCCTCCCGGTGCGTCGACGTCCTCGGCGACGACTACCCGACCCCCGACGGCACGGGGCTGCGCGACTACATCCACGTCTGCGATCTCGCGGCCGGGCACGTCGCGGCGCTCGAGCGCGCGCGGCCCGGGCACCGGGTCTACAACCTCGGCACGGGATCGCCGACGAGCGTCCTCGAGCTGATCGACGAGGTCGAGCGCGCGAGCGGGGAGACGGTCCGGTGGCGGGCCGTGGGGCGCCGGCCGGGCGACCTCGCCGCGAGCTGGGCCGACCCGGCACGCGCCGAGCGGGAGCTGGGCTGGCGGGCGGTGCGCACTGTCCGCGAGGGCGTCCGCGACCAGTGGCGGTGGCAGACCCTGCAGCGCATCGGCGTCTCCTGATCCTTCCGGCACGGCGTCACTGAAAGAGTGACTTCTTCTTCTCCGCGGTTCTCCTCCATCGTTGTGATCTCCGATTGAATAGAGCCTCCGCGACGCACTCCAGACGATCCTCGCCATTCCACTCGCGGCTTATCCGGATTATCCGACTCTTCTTTCCCCGTCGTTCTGCGACGACTCGTACTCGCCTTTCGATTCCTTCTCCATGAGCCGGTTAGCTTCTACTGCACTGCTGATCGGTCACCGACGACGGATAAGCATTCGGAGCCGCTCCCGTCTCCGGATGGCCGCCCGATCCTCACCGCACGCCCGGGGGAAGGGGCCCATCATCACTGCCGTCATCGACGCGACCACCCGTTCCCGATCCGTCCCCCCGGTCGGTCCCGGCCTGATCGTGCACGAGTGGGTCGAGCGCCGCGGAGGCGCCGAGCGCGTGCTCGAGGCGATGACCGAGGCCTTCGCCGACGCCGACGTCCGCGTCCTCTGGAGCGACTGCGCCGAGGTCGTCGGCAGGCCCGTCTCGGAGTCCTGGCTGGCGCGCACGCCGCTGCGCCGCCACAAGGTCCTCGCCCTGCCGGCGATGCTGCCCACGTGGCGGCTCCCGGTCGGCGCCTCCCGCGAGTGGGTGCTGGTCAGCTCGCACCTCTTCGCCCACCACGTCCGCACCAGCGGGCCGACCCGCAAGCTCGTCTACGCGCACACGCCGGCCCGCTACATCTGGGAGCCCGACCGCGACGGCCGCGGCAGCAGCCTCGCCGCCCGCACCGCGAGCCTGCTCCTCAAGCCGATCGACCGCCTCCGCGCCGCCGAGGCCTCCTCCATCGCGGTGAACAGCCTCTTCACCGGGCAGCGGGTGCGCGACGCGTGGCACCAGCCGTCGCGGGTCATCTACCCGCCGGTGAACACCGAGCTGCTCTCGACGATCACCGACTGGCGCTCCCCGCTCGACGACGACGAGCTGCGCCTCCTCGACTCGCTCGCCCGGCCGTTCATCCTGGGCGCCTCGCGGTTCGTCCCCTACAAGCGCCTCGAGAAGGTCATGGACGCCGGAGCCCGCACCGGGCTGCCGGTCGTCATCGCCGGGCACGGCCCCTGGGAGGCGCGGCTCCGCGCCTACGCCGAGGAGATCCGGGCCGACGTGACCTTCGTCATCTCGCCCTCCGACCAGCTGATCCGCGCGCTCTACGCGCAGGCGCTCGTGTACGTCTTCCCCGCCGTCGAGGACTTCGGGATCATGCCCGTCGAGGCGATGGCCTGCGGGACGCCGGTCATCGGGACCGACATCGGCGGAGTGCGCGAGAGCGTGTCCCTCGCCGGCGGGGGCGTCATCGCCGACCTCGAGGGCGATCCCGACTGGAGCGACCTGCTGCGCCGTGCGCTCGCGCTCGACGTCGACGCCTTCCGGGCTCGCACCCGGGTCTTCTCGCGCCGGCGCTTCATCGCCGAGATCCAGGACTGGGTCGCCGAGCAGACCGCCTGACGACGGCGCTCCCCGCCGCGGGAGGCGGCCCGTGCGCGCGTCACCGTGCGCGCGGACGACACTCCCGCGGAGGGATCAGAACAGGCCGCGCGGGGGCTCGATCGAGGCGAGGACGCCGGGAGCGGCGATCACGCTGAGGCGGCCGACCTCCTCCGGGGTCAGCTCGGGCAGGCGCTGCGCGAGGTCGAGGAAGCGCTCGATCTCGGACTCCTCGAGCACGTCGGCGGCGAGCGTGCGGAACTTCGACACGTACTGCTCGCGGCTGAACGGGTGCGCGCCCAGCGGGTGCGCGTCCGCCACCGCGATCTCGTCGACGATCGTCGTGCCGTCCGTCAGCAGGATCTCGACGCGCGCGCCGAACGCCTTCTCGCCCGGATCGGTGGAGTGGTAGCGGCGCGTCCACTCCGCGTCCTCCTGCGTGGTGACCCGGTGCCAGAGCGCGATGGTGTCGGCGCGGGCGGCCCGCTCGGGGGCGTAGCTGTGCACGTGGTGCCAGGCGCCGTCCTGCAGCGCCACCGTGAAGATGTACGGCACGGAGTGGTCCAGCGTCTCGCGGGACGCGGCCGGGTCGTACTTCTGCGGGTCGTTCGCGCCCGAGCCGATCACGAAGTGCGTGTGGTGCGAGGTGTGCAGGACGATCCGCTCGACGCGCTCGGGATCGGCGGCCTCGGGGTGCGTCCGGTGCAGGCGGCGGGCGAGGTCGATCAGCGCCTGCGCCTGGTACTCGGCCGAGTGCTCCTTCGTGTACGTGTCGAGGATCGCGCGCTTGGCCTCGCCGCGGTCGGGCAGCGGGACGTCGTAGCTCGCGTCGGCGCCGTCGAGCATCCAGGCGATGACGCCGTCCTCGCCCTCGTAGATCGGCGACGGGCTGGTCTCGCCGCGCATCGCCCGGTCGACCGCCTCGATCGCCATCTTCCCCGCGAAGGCCGGCGCGTACGCCTTCCAGCTCGAGATCTCGCCCTTGCGCGACTGCCGCGTGGCGGTCGTCGTGTGCAGGGCCTGCGCAACGGCCTGCTCGATCGTCGCGACGTCGAGGCCGAGCAGCGTGCCGATCCCGGCGGCGGCCGAGGGGCCGAGGTGCGCCACGTGGTCGATCTTGTGCCGGTGCAGGCTGATCGCGCGCACCAGGTCGACCTGGACCTCGTATCCGGTGACGATGCCGCGGACGAGCTGCGCCCCGCCGATGCCCGCGTGCTGGGCGACGGCGATCAGCGGAGGGATGTTGTCGCCCGGGTGCGAGTACTCGGCCGCCAGGAACGTGTCGTGGTAGTCGAGCTCGCGCACGGCGACTCCGTTGGCCCAGGCCGCCCACTCGGGCGAGACCCGGCGGGCCGGGTCGACGCCGAGGACGACCGAGCCCTGGCCGCCGATGGAGGCGGGGTGCGCGAGAGCCTGCGCGCGGGCGGCGACGACCGGGCGGCGCAGGAGCGACGCGGTGGCGACGGCGGCGTTGTCGATGACCCGGTTGACCACCATCTCGGCGACCTCGTCGTCGATCTCGACCGGATCGGCGGCGACCTCGGCGAGCGCGTGGGCGAGCTGCCCGTGTCGCGGGAGCTCCTCGTCGCTGCGGTGGACGCGGACGTGGTGTTCGTGCACGGGCGGCTCCTTCGTCTCTCCCCCAGGCTATCGCCCGCCTCCGGCCCCGGCCGCGCGGGCAGAATGGGCGGATGTCCTCCCCCACGCGCGTCGCGGCGCTCGACTGCGGCACCAACTCCCTCCGCCTGCTGATCGCCGACGTGGAGGGCGGCCGCCTCCGGGACGTCCAGCGCCGCACCGAGCTCGTGCGGCTGGGCCGCGGGGTCGACCGCACCGGCCGCTTCGACCCGGCCGCGCTCGAGCGGACCCTCGCCGTCACCCGCGAGTACGCGGCCGCCGCGCAGGAGGCCGGCGCCGAGCGCCTCCGCTTCGTCGCCACCTCGGCCACCCGCGACGCCGCCGACCGCGAGGACTTCCTCGCCGCCGTCGAGCGGATCCTCGGCGTCACCCCGGAGACGATCTCCGGCGAGGAGGAGGCGCGGCTCTCCTTCCGCGGCGCGGTCTCGGCCGTCGACTCCGCCCGGCCCGTGCTGGTCGTCGACCTCGGCGGCGGCTCGACCGAGCTCGTGCTCGGCGGAGCGGAGCCGGAGCAGGCGCACTCGATGGACGTCGGCAGCGTCCGCCTGACCGAGCGCCACCGCCGGGCCGCCGCGCCGACGGAGGGCGAGCGCGCGGCGATCCGGGCGGACGTGCGCGCCGCGCTGGCCGCCTCCTCCGTCGACCTCTCGCAGGCCCGGAGCGTCGTCGGCGTCGCCGCGACCGTGCTCACGATCACCGCGCACGTCCTCCGCACCACCGACCGCGCCGCGCTCGAGACGTCCCTCCCCCTCTCCGACGTCCTCGCCGCCTGCGACGAGCTCGCCGCACTGTCTCCGGAGGGGACGGCGGCCCTCCCCTGGGTCCGCCCGGGGCGCGAGGACGTGCTGGCGGCCGGCGCGCTGGTCTGGGGCGAGGTCCTCCGCGCGGTCCACGAGGCGTCGCCGGGCGTCGACCGGGTCCACTCGACCGCGCACGACATCCTCGACGGCATCGCGCTCGGCCTCGCCTGACTCCCGCGCGGGTCAGGCGGTGAGGGCGCTCCCGGAGTCGCGCGGGAGCCGGGCGGCGGCGGCGAGCGGCACGAGGGTCAGCACCGCGAGGGCGAGGAAGGCGACGCGGTACGGGACGAGGCCGGGCCCGATCGCGGTGCCGACGGCGAGCGCCACCGCGCCCACCGCGACTCCGAGTCCGGCCGCGATCTGCTGCGTGGTGGCGTTGAGGGTGTTCGCGCCCGACATCCCCTCCTGCGGGACCTCGGCGAACGTGACGGTGTTGTAGGCCGTGAAGCCCGCCGAGCGGGCCACTCCGCTCAGCACCAGCAGCGCCACCACGAGCGCCACCGGAGTCGCCGGCTCGAGGAACGCCATCGCCGCCATGCACGCCGCCCCGACCGCGCTCGCCGCGACCAGCACCCCGCGGAAGCCGAGGCGCCGCAGCAGCGGAGTCGTGGCCGGCTTGATCGCCAGGTTGCCGGCGAAGAGCGCCAGCACCACGGAGCCGGCCTGCACCGGGCTCCAGCCGAACGCGTCCTGGAACAGCAGCGGGAGCAGGAACGGCACCGCGTTCACGGTCGCCCGGTAGAGCGATCCGCTCGCGTTGGCGACCCGGAAGGTGCGGAAGCGGAAGGCGTCGAGCCGCACGAGCGGATGCTCGGCGCGGCGCAGGTGCCGCACGGCGAGCGCCGTCACGACCGCGCCGACGAGCAGCGGCGCCACCGCCCGCCCGTCGAGCTCGGAGCCGGTGAGGAGCCCCGCCGCTCCGACCAGCGCGCCCAGCCCGACCGCGACGAGCACCAGCCCGGTGACGTCGAGCGGGGGCGGCGCGCTCTCGGCGGTGGCGGGGACGATCCGGCGCGCGATCGCGAACGCGACGACCCCGAGGGGCAGGTTGATCAGGAAGATCCAGTGCCAGGAGGCGACGGTCGTGAGCAGCCCGCCGAGGAACGGCGCGATCACGGGGGCGACCAGTCCCGGCCAGACCAGGATCGCGATGGCGTGGATGATCCCCTCCCGCGGAGTCGCCCGCAGCACCGCGAGCCGGCCGACCGGCACCATCAGCGCGCCGCCGACGCCCTGCAGGACCCGGGCGCCGACCAGAAGCGGCAGCGTGGGGCTGAGCGCGCAGAGCAGGGAGGCGAGGGTGAAGACGGCGATCGCGCTGGTGAAGACGCGGCGCACGCCGAAGCGCTCGCTGAGCCAGCCCGAGGCCGGGATGAGGACGGCGACGGTGAGGAGGAACGCGGTGACGGTGATCGAGACCGCGGCGGAGTCGACGCCCAGGTCGGCGGCGATCGCGGGCGCGGCCGTCGTCACGATCGTGGCGTCGAGGTTCTCCATGAAGAAGCAGCCGGCGACGAGCAGCGCGAGGGAGCGGTGGCGGGGGTCCGTGCTGTCCTCCTCGGCGTGGGGCTGTCGGCGGCGAGCGTAGCGCGGCGACGGCGCGGCCGCCGGGCGGGTACCGTCGCAGCATGAGCGCTGCAGCCGAGACCAGGTCGATCCAACTCCGACGCTACGAGCTGATGGACGGGGTGATGGACGACTTCCTCGCCTGGTTCCCCGAGCGGATCGTGCCGGCGCGCGAGGCCCACGGCTTCCGGATCGAGTTCGCCTACGCCGACCGCGAGGTGAACGAGTTCGTCTGGGCGGTCAGCACGGCCGGCGACGCCGACGCGTTCGCCGAGGTCGAGCGGGCGTACCTGGCCTCGCCCGAGCGCGACGCCGCCTTCGCGGGCGAGCCGAAGCGCGTCGCGGTGCAGCACGTGCGGCTGGTCGAGCGGATCGTCTGACCCGGGCGGCGTCCGACCGGGGCGCCGTCGGGTCCGAGCACCGTCGGCGCCGGGCGCCGTCAGCTCCGGGCGCGCCGGACGGCCGCGAGGATGCCGCGGACCACGAGCGTCCCGACCGCGATCGACCCGATCGCTCCGGTCAGGCGCGCCCAGACGTGCTTCGGCCGGTCGATTCCGGCGCGGTCGGCGGGCGAGGGGAGCGAGGCGGGCGCGAGCGTGCGGCCCGCGGCTCCCGCCTCGGCCATGTGGGCGAGCCGGCGCACGGCCTCGCGGTTGCGGATCCAGAGGAACGAGTGCATCAGCGGCTTCGGGACGAGCGTGCCCGGGCCCTTCACGGGCGCCTCGTGCATCCGCACCTTCGCGCCGCGGGCGTGCGGCTCGACCTCGACGCGCACCCGGGCCTCGCCGAGCGGCCAGCCGGCGGCCTGGATGACCGTCCGGCGCGGCGGGTCCCACTCGAGAACCGTGGTGCGGTCGTCGATCACGAGCGGCCACAGGCCGAAGGAGTGGTGCAGCTGCGAGCCCACGTGCGGGAAGTCGGCGTCGACCTTCCGCATCCGCGACGCGCCGACGACCCAGCTCGGGAACAGCCAGCCGGAGGCGAGCACCGCGAAGACGGACTCGGGCGGGCAGTGGACGACGCGGGTGGTGCGGGACATCGCGGACTCCTTCGAGTGGTGGTGGGGCGCGTGGGGGCGCCGTCCCTCAGCCTGGCAGGCCGGGGGCGGCGACGGGCGCAGCGCAACGGCGGCGGCTCAGGCCGGGCGCGCCTCCGGCGACAGGTCGGGCGACTCGCGCACCCCGAACTCGTGCCGCAGCGCGCTGCGGGCGGCGTGCCAGCCGGCCATGCCGTGCACGCCCGGCCCGGGCGGGGTGGACGAGGAGCAGAGGTAGAGCCCCTTCGCGGGCGTCCGCCACGGGTCGGTCGTGGGGACCGGGCGCGAGAGCAGCTGCGCGACGCTCGCGGCGCCGGCGGCGATGTCGCCGCCCAGATAGTTCGGGTTGTAGGCCTGCATGTCGCGGGCGGTCATCGAGGAGGCGCCGATCACGCGGTCGCGGAACCCGGGGGCGAAGCGCTCGATCTGGGCGGTGATCGCCTCCTGCTGGTCGGCGGGCGAGTACCGGGGGACGTGCGTGTACGCCCAGAGGACGTGCTTGCCCTCGGGCGCCCGGGTCGGATCGACGATCGAGGGCTGCGCCACCAGCACGTAGGGGCTGCGGCTGTGCCGGCCCCGCTTCACGTCGCGCTCGGCAGCCGCGATCTCGGCGCGGCTCCCGCCGACGTGCAGCGTGCCCGCGCCGGCGAGCTCCGGGTTCGTCCACGGCACCGGCCCGTCGAGGGCGAAGTCGACCTTGGCCACGCCGTTGCCGTAGCGGAAGCGCTGGAGGGCCGCGGCGTACGCCGGGGGCAGCCGGTCCCCCGCCATCGCGAGCAGCGCCGTCGGCGTGCCGTCGACGAGCACGGCGCGGGCCGGGGGCAGCTCGGAGAGCGAGGTCACCTCGACGCCGGTCTCGATGGTGCCGCCGTGCGCCCGGAGGTCGTCGGCGAGCGCGTCGACGATCGACTGGCTGCCTCCGATCGGCACCGGCCAGCCGCGCGCGTGAGCGTAGGCGCCGAGCGCCAGGGCGGCCGCGGCCGTCGACGGGCTCGGCATCGGGCGGATCGAGTGCGCGGCGACCCCGGAGAACATCGCCGGGGCGACGTCCTCGCGGAAGCGCAGGTTCCACACCGGGGTGCCCTGCTCGAGCACCCGCAGCCCGAAGCGGATCAGCACGCTCGGGTCCGTCGGGATCCGCAGAAGCGCGTCGTTGGTGAAGCCCGCGACGCGGTCGGCCCGCTCGGAGAGAGGTCCCATCAGGGCGCGCCACGCCGCTCCGTCGCGCCCCAGCGCCTCGGCCGTGCGGTCGAGGTCGCGGTAGGCGATGCCCGCGCGGCCGCCGTCGAGCGGATGCGCGTACGAGATCTCGGGGACGACCAGCTCGATGCGCCGGTCGAGCCCGAAGGCGCGGAAGAAGCCGGACGCGAGCGCCATCGGGTGCACCGCCGAGCAGACGTCGTGGTGGAACCCGGGCAGCGTCAGCTCCGCCGTGCGCGCGCCGCCGCCGATCGTCTCGTTGCGCTCGAGCACGGTGACCGAGAGCCCGGCCCGCGCGAGCGTGACCGCGGCGGCGAGGCCGTTGGGCCCCGCCCCGATGACGACGGCGTCGACCACGGTCACTTCCTCCGCAGGGCCGAGACGACGCCCGCGGCGCCGGCGGCGAGGGCCGCGGCGGCCCCCGCGTAGCTCAGGGCGCGGTGGCGGATCATCCAGATCTGGGGCGTCATGGTGTGCGCGCGGTCGCTGAAGAGGCCGCGGGCGCCGTGATCGCCGGGGACCGGCTCGTAGACGTTGTTCGGCAGCATCGGCTCCGTCTTGTCGGGGGCCTGCTGACCGTCGAAGGCGCTGCGGGCGAGGTACCAGTCCATGAAGCGCCCGGCGAAGCGGTCGCCGAGGATGGTGCCCGCGGTCGGCTCGCCGACCCAGGTGCGGCGGCGCGGCTTGTCGGCCACGTCGGCGATCGCGATCGCGCCCACCTCGGGCTCGTAGATCGGCGGCACGGGCTGCGGGTGGTGCGGCAGCTGCGACTTCACCCAGTTGAACTGGATGGTGTTGAGCGCCGGCATGTCGACCTCGGACAGGCGCACGCGGCTCTTCGCGTGCAGCAGCTCCGCGGTGACGGCCTCGGTGAAGCCTCGGGCGCCGAACTTGGAGGCGCAGTACGCGGCCTGCAGCGGGATGCCCCGGTGCGCGAGGGCGGAGCCGACCTGGATGACGTGCCCGCGGTCGCGCGGGGTCATCCGGGAGAGGGCTGCGCGGGTGCCGTTGACGAAGCCGAAGAAGTTGACGCCCACGGCGCGCTCGAAGTCGGCGGGCTCGGTCGAGAGGAACTCGCCGAAGACGCCGACCATCGCGTCGTTGACCCACAGCTCGATCGGGCCGAGCTCGGCCTCGACCCGGTCGGCCGCCGACTCGACGGCCTCGCGGTCGGCCACGTCGGTCGGGATGCCCAGCCCGCGCCGGCCCTTCTGCTCGATCTCGGCCACCGTGGCCGCCAGTCCGTCCTCGCCGCGCGCCAGCACGGCGACGTCCCAGCCGCGGGAGGCGAGCTCGCGGACCGTGGCGCGTCCGAGCCCGGCCGTGCCGCCCGTGACGACGGCGACTCCGCGGCTCATGCGCGGGCCTCGCGGGAGGAGGTCTCGAGGCGGGGGTGCTGCGTCATGGTGCGGGCTCCTTCGTGAGGGCGCGGTGTGCGTCGGGAGTCCCACGCTAGGCGGGAGCGGCGGCGCGGCGCGCGGGGTTGCGCCCGATCGGTGGAGAGCTCGGTGGATCCGCGCTCGGGGAGGAGAATCGCTCCCGACAGCTCCCGGCTCTCCTCCAGAGACCGCCGCCAGACTGACGCCCGCCCGAGCACCCTCCGACCGGATCGACGCATGACCTCTCTCCTCGACCTGAGCCTCGTCTCCGGCCCCCTCGTCGTCGCCGTCTACGTGCTCGCGATCGCGGCGCTCCTCCTCCTGCTCGCCGCTCACGTCCGCGCTCCCCGCCGCGGGCGCTCCCGACGCGGCGGGATCGCCGTCGCGGTCCTCCTCCTGGGCCTGATCGGCGGTGCCGCCCTGGCCGCCCTCGTCGACGGGCCCGACGGCCCGTTCGGCGTCGACTTCACGCCGGTCACCAGGGTCGCGATCGGCCTCGGGATCGGCGGGCTGGGCGTCGCCCTGGTCGTCCTGGGGCACGCGATCGCCCGCCGCCGCGCGCGGGGGGTGCTCGCATCGCTCGCGGCCGGAGTGCTCATCGTCGCGGCGGCCGCGATGACCGTCAACATCGACTTCGGCCAGTACCCCACGGTGCGCAGCGCGCTCGGGATCAGCGCCTACTCCGACTCCTCCGTGCCGGTCGCCGCCGCGGACGGACCGCACTCGGACCTCGCGACCTGGACGGCCCCGGCCGGGATGCCCGCCGTCGGCTCGGTCTCGACGGTCGCCATCCCCGCCACCGCGTCGGGCTTCCCGGCTCGCGACGCCGTCGTCTACCTCCCGCCCGCGGCCCTCACCGCGACCCCGCCGCTGCTGCCGGTGATGATCATGCTCTCGGGGCAGCCGGGGTCGCCCTCCGATCCGCTCTCGACCGAGAAGTTCCAGCAGACCCTCGACGCTTACGCCGCCGCGCACGCCGGCCTCGCCCCGATCGTCGTGTCGCCCGACCAGCTGGGCGATCCGGACAGGAACCCGATGTGCGTCGACTCGCCGCTCGGGAAGTCCGCCACCTACCTCACCGTCGACGTCCCGAACTGGATCCGCGCGAACCTCCCGGTGCTCGGCGACGCGCAGCACTGGGCGATCGGCGGCCTCTCGCAGGGCGGGACCTGCTCGATCCAGCTCGGCGCCGGCCACCCGTCGCTCTTCGGCAACATCGTCGACGCCTCGGGCGAGCTCGCGCCGACCCTCGGCAGCGAGGCGGCGACGGTCGCGCAGGGGTTCGGCGGCGACCAGGCCGCCTACGAGGCCGCGAAGCCGGTGAACGTCCTCGCGGCGAACGCCCCCTACACCGGCACCGTCGCGATCTTCGGAGTCGGCGCCGAGGACACCTCGTTCCTCCCCGGAGCGAAGACCGTCTACGCCGCGGCCGTCGCCGCCGGCATGAGCGCCACCTACCTCGAGGTGCCGGACAGCGCCCACGACGTCACGGCGTGGTCGGCGACCTTCGACAAGGGCCTCGAGATCCTCGCCGACCGCTGGAAGCTCGTCCCCGCCTCCTGAGCGGCTCCGGGCCTCAGGCGCTCTCGACCAGCCGGACCGCCGCCTCGATCCCGCCGCTCCACGGCGCTCCGTGGCCCGGGACCACCCAGCGCGCCCCGGTGGGCAGGAGCGCCCGGAGCGACGCGAGCGCCTGCTCCGGCTCGTCGGTGAAGGGCGCGGGCTGCGGACCCGTGCGGCCGGTGAGCACGTGGCGGGTGGTCAGCCCGTCGCCGACGAAGACCGCGTCGGCCAGCGGCACGTGCACGGCGATGCTCCCCGGGGAGTGGCCCGGGAGCGCGATCACGCGCGGAGCGCCCGGCAGGTCGAGCGTCTGCCCGTCGTGCACCTCGACGACCTCGGTGAGCGGCGGGACCGTCGCGATGCCCTTCCGCAGCGCGTAGGCCGCGAAGCCGAGGAGCGGCAGGACGCGCAGCCGCGGTGTCGCGGTCCTCGGCTTCGCCCCGCCCTTCGCCCGCTCGGCGTCGGCGGCGTGCACGTGGACCGGCACGCCGTGGTCGCGGCGCAGGCGCTCCGCGAAGCCCACGTGGTCGGAGTCGCCGTGGGTCAGCACGACGCCGCGCACGTCGTCGAGGGTGCGGCCCATCGCGCGCAGCTCGGCCAGGAGCTCCGGCCAGAGACCGGGCAGGCCGGCGTCGATGAGCGTGACGCCCTCGTCGGTGTGGACGAGGTGGACGGCGACGATGTCGGTGCCGATGCGGCGCAGGTGGGGTCCGAGTTCCATGATGGCTACGCTAGTTAGCCATGATGGCTACTGTCAATAGCTATACTCGGCCCATGCCCACTCCCGACCGCACCTCCCTCGAGGCGATCGTGCGCGCCGCCGGCGAGCTCCTCGAGCGCGACGGGCTCGCCGGGGTCACGATGCAGGCCGTCGCGCAGAGCGTCGGAGTCCGCGCCCCCTCCCTCTACAAGCGCGTCGAGGGACGCGAGACGCTGATCCGCCTCGTCGCTGCGGACGCCCTGACCGTGCTCGCCGACCGCCTCGCCGACGCCCCGGACGCCGCCGCGCTCGCCGACCGCCTCCGCGCCTTCGGCCACGAGCGGCCGGCCGCGTTCCTCCTCGTGATGGCCCCCGCTCCCGGCACGCCCGTCACCGCCCAGGAGTACCGCGACGCGGCGAGCGCCCGCCTGCTGGACCTCACCGCGCAGCTGGCGGGCGAGGAGGACGCCCTCGAGGCGGCGCGCACGCTGACCGCCTGGGCGACGGGGTTCATCGGGATGGAGATCACCGGCGCCTTCACCCTCGGCGGCGACGTGGAGAGCGCCTGGCGCTTCGGGCTGGCGCGGATCGTCTCCGCGCTCGCTCCGGCCGCGTCGCGCTGAGCGCCACCGCTCAGGCCCGGCGGAGCGCCGCCTCGTCCTCGAGGAACCGCGGACGGCACGCGACGATCCCGCTGACCAGCAGCACCGCCACTCCGGCGAACAGCAGCGCGTACGCGCCGCTCCAGTCCCCCTGCGCCTCGTAGAGCACGCCGATCAGCAGCGGACCGAGGCAGGCGAGCCCGTAGCCGAGCCCCTGCGTGGCGCCGGAGAGGGTCGAGGAGCCGGTGGTCGTCCGCGTCCGCGCGTTCACGAGCGTCAGCGTCATCGGGAACGTGCTGACGCCGAGCCCGAGGCAGACCACCCACGCCACGGCTCCCTCCAGCGGAGCGACGACGAGGCCGGCGTAGCCGACCGCGAGCAGCGCGCAGCACACCACCACGACCACGACCGGGTTGCGCATCCCCAGCGTCAGCGGCGGCACCACGAAGGCGGCGGCGAGGCCGAACACCGAGAACAGCGCCAGCAGCGCCCCGCCCTGCGCCGGATCCGCGCCCGCGTCGACGAGGATCGTCGGCAGCCAGGTGATGATCCCGTAGGTGTGCAGACCGGTCATCCCGAGCATCAGCACCATCGCCCAGAGCAGCGGCGTGCGCCACGCCCCGTCCACGCGGCCGCCGGCGGCGGCGGGGGCCGCCCCGCCTCCTCCGCGGGCCGCGAGCGCCGCCCAGAGCAGGCAGGCCGCGGCCGTCATCACGGCCCAGATCCCGATCGCCCAGCGCCACCCCGCCGTTGAGGCCAGCGGCACCGCGACCAGCGGAGCGACGAACTGGCCCACCTGCAGCAGCGCCAGGTAGAGCGAGCTGACCGTCTTGATCCGCTCGGCGAAGTACCGCTTCACGATCGGCACGATGAGCACGTTCGTGGTGCCCACGCCCGCGAAGGCGACGACGGTCGAGAGCACCAGCGCGACCGGGCTCGGGCTGAGCGCGCGGAGGGCGATGCCCAGCGTGGTCACCAGCGTCGCGATCGCGAGCGTGCGCTCCAGGCCGATCCGGCGCGAGACGGCCGCGGCGACGAAGCCGAAGACGGCGAAGGAGGCGGTGACGATCGTCCCCAGCGCCCCGTAGAGCGAGGGCCCGAAGCCGAGATCGGCGCCGATCGTGTCGAGCAGCGGGCTGAAGCCGGTGACGGCGGTGCGGAGGTTCAGCGCGGTGATCGCGATGGCGGCGAGTGCCAGGAGGGCGGTGGCGCGGAGCGTCGGTGCTGCGGTCATGGAGTCCCCGAGAGATAGGATGATGGGATGAATCCTGGCGAGTCTAGCCCCGCGGCGCCGTTCCAGCGCGAGAGCGTGATCGACCACGTCACGGCGCTGTTCCACGAGGAGATCCGCTCCGGCCGCTGGGCCGTCGGCGAGCGGATCCCGGTGGAGGCCGAGCTCGCCCGCTGGACCGGCGCCGGACGCAACTCCGTCCGCGAGGCCGTCCAGGCCCTCGTGCAGGCGGGCCTCGTGCGGCGGGAGCAGGGGCGCGGCACGTTCGTCACCGCGCGCTCGCAGCTCGCCGAGTCGCTGCGACGCCGCATCCCGAGCGCCGCCCGCCGGGAGGGCCTCGAGCTGCGGTTCGCGATCGACGGGGCGACGGCCGCGCTGGCGGCCGAGCGCCGCACCGGGGAGGACGTCGCCGCCCTCCGCGCCCTGCTGGCCCGCCGGGCCCGCTCGTGGGAGGCGCCGGAGCTCGCCGAGCGGATCGCCGCGGACACCGCGCTGCACCGGGCCGTCGTCGTCGCGACCCACAACGACCTGTTCGTCGAGCTCTACGACGGCCTCACCGGCATGTTCGAGTCGGTGCTGGAGGAGGACGTCGTCGGCGAGGAGGACGTGCACGCCCGGCAGCACGCCGAGCTGGTCGAGGCGATCGCCGCGGGCGACGCCGAGGGGGCACGGCGCCGGATCGAGGAGCTGCTCGCGCCGCTGCTGGCCGAGGCGCAGCACGGCGTCTGAAGGGAATCCTCCGCGGCCGGCGGCGGACGGCACGCGCTCGCGGCCGGTTCCGAGCCGCCCGCCGAGTGGGATCAGCCCCGCGGACGCCGGGTCGACCAGAGCGCCCACGCCACCAGCAGCGGCTGGAACGCGAGGCGCACGGCGCGCTTGCGGTCGGTGTCGAGGCCGAAGGCGCTCGTCCGCGTCACCCACTGCGAGACGTTGCCCGGGAAGATCGCGGTGAAGAAGGCGGCGGCCGCGGCTCCGACCAGCGGCGCCCGTCGGCGCGCGAGCACCAGCGAGGCGCCGAGCCCGATCTCGACCACGCCCGAGGCGAGCACGACCGCGTCCTTGTCCAGCGGCACCCACTCGGGCACCTGCGCCTGGAACTCCTCCCGCTTGCGGGTGAGGTGGCTCACCCCCGCGAAGAGGAGGGCGGAGCCGAGGAGCACCTTGGCGCCGGTGCGGAGGAGGGAGGGGGAGGAGGATGTCATGCGCTCCATCGTTCCCGATGCGGGCCGCCGCCGCCGCCGTGGCGCGGCCAGTGCGCACGAACGTGCCGGTGTCGGAGGCGGCGCCTAGTCTGATCGCGTGACTGACCGCATCCTCGTCCTCACCACCGGTGGCACCGTCGACAAGGAGTACTCGCTCGCGGGCGAGCTCGAGATCGGCGCCCCGATGGTGCCGCGCCTGCTCGCCCCGGTGCTCACCACGCTCGAGTTCCGCGTCGAGGAGGTCCTCGCCAAGGACAGCCTCGAGCTCGACGACGCCGATCGGGCCCTCATCCGCGAGCGGGTGCTCGCCGCCGAAGAGGACCGGATCGTCCTCACCCACGGCACCGACACGATGACCGCGACGGCCGAGGCCCTCGGCGTCGTCCGCGATCGGGTGGTCGTCCTCACCGGCGCGATGCAGCCCGCACGGATGCTCGACAGCGATGCCGCGTTCAACCTCGGCACCGCGGTCGCCGCCGTGCAGCTGCTGCCGCCGGGCGTCTACCTCGCGATGAGCGGGCGGGTGCTGCCCGCCGGCTCCGTGGTGAAGGACCGGTCGATCGGGGTGTTCCTCCCGGCCTGAGCCGGACCAGGATCGACGGTCGCCCGCGGACGGGCTCCCGGCCGGACCGGCCTCAGGCCTCGGCGAGCTCCGTGGTGCAGGCCGCGCAGAGCCCGAAGACGTCCACGACGTGGTGCGCGTCCGTGAAGCCGTTCTGCGACGCGACCGAGCGCGCCCACTCCTCGACCTCGTCGGCCGCGATCTCGACCGTCAGTCCGCAGCGGCGGCAGATCAGGTGGTGGTGGTGCGTCCCCGGCGTGCAGGCGCGGTAGAGGCTCTCGCCCTCGGGCGACTGCAGTGAGTCGGCCTCGCCCTCCACGGCCAGGTCCGAGAGCGCGCGGTAGACCGTCGCGAGCCCGATCGGCGAGCCGGAGGCGTGCAGCGCACTGTGCAGGCCCTGGGCGCTGACGAAGTCCTCGCGACGCCCGAGAGCCTCGCGCACCGCCTCGCGCTGCCACGTGTTGCGCTTGACCACTGGACCACCTCCACTCCGCACGACCCGGGCCACGCTACCGCCTGCCGCCGACGGCGAGCCGGGAGCGCCGGACGCCCTTGCGGCCGATGATCCGGCAGACCGCGTAGATCGCGAACGAGATCGTCGTCACGTAGGGGCTGATCGGGATCGATCCGCCCAGCGCGAGCAGGATGCCGCCCACCAGCGCGCCGACGGCGAAGAGCACGCTCAGCAGCGGCACGATCACCGGCGAGGCGGACAGGCGCAGCGCCGCGGCCGCCGGCGTCACCAGGATCGCGAGCACGAGCAGCGAGCCGACGATCTGCACCGAGACGGCGACCGCGAGGCCGAGCAGGAGCATGAACGCGATCGAGAGCGCCCGGGTGGGGATGCCGCGCGCGGCCGCCACGTCGGCGTCGACGCTCGCGAAGGTGAGGGGGCGCCAGATCAGCGCGAGACCGACGAGGACGACCACCGAGATGCCGATCAGCCACCCGAGCTGCGGGTCGTCGACCGCGACGATCTGCCCGGTGAGCAGGCCGAACTTGTTCGCGCTGCGGCCCGGGTAGAGGGCCAGGCAGAGGATGCCGATGCCGAGTCCGAAGGGCATCAGCACCGCGATGATCGAGTTGCGGTCGCGGGCGCGCGAGCCGAGCACGCCGATCAGGACCGCCGCGATCAGCGAGCCGACGATCGATCCCTCGACGACGCCGACGCCCAGCAGCAGCCCCGCGGACGCCCCCGCGAACGAGAGCTCGCTGATGCCGTGGACCGCGAAGGCCATGTCGCGCGACATCACGAAGACGCCGATGAGCCCGCCGACCACTCCGAGGACCGCGCCGGCGATCACCGAGTTCATCAGGAGCGACAGCAGCGCTCCGTAGTCGGAGAAGTCGAAGATCTGCGACCAGACGTCCGTCACGACTGCCCCTCCTCGTGCTCGTGCACGTGCGAGTGGTCGGGGGCGCCGACCACGATGACCCGGCCCCGGGCGCGGATCACATCGACGGGTGCGTCGTAGAGCTCGCTGAGCACCTCCGAGCGCAGGACCTCGTCGGGGGTGCCGATCCGGAACCGCCCGCCGGCGAGGTAGAGCACGCGGTCCACCATGCCGAGCACCGGATTCACGTCGTGCGTGACGAAGAGGACGCCGAGGTTCCGCTCGCGGCGGTGCCGGTCGATCAGCTCGCTGACCGCTCGCTGGTGGGCGAGGTCGAGCGCGATCAGCGGCTCGTCGCAGAGCAGGAGCGCCGGGTCGCCCGCGAGCGCCTGGCCGACGCGGACGCGCTGCTGCTCGCCGCCGGACAGGCTGCCGATGGGGGCGTCGGCGAAGGCGGTGGCGCCGACGGCCTCGAGCAGCGCGTCGACGGCCGCGCGCCGGGAGCGGGAGGGCAGGGGCAGGCCGAACCGGTGGCCGTCGATCCCGAGCCCGAGCAGATCGCGGGCGCGCAGCGGAGTGCCCTCGTCGGCGAGCTTCTGCTGCGGGATGTAGCCGATGCGCCGGTTGCCGCGGTGCACGGGCTCGCCGAGCACCTGCAGCTCCCCCGCGCTCAGCTGCTGCTGGCCGAGCACCGCGCGCAGGAGGCTCGTCTTGCCGGAGCCGTTCGCGCCGAGCACCGCGACGAACTCGCCGGCGCGCACGTCGAGGTCGACGCCGCTCCACAGCTCGCGGTCGCCGAAGCGGAGGCCGGCGCCGCGCAGCCGCAGCACGGACGCCGAAGGGCCCGCCTCCGGGGAGACGGGCCTGGTCGGGGAGTCGTGGCTCACTGGGAGAGGGCTCCCTCGATCGCGTCGAGGTTGGCGGTCATCCAGCCGGTGTAGTCGTCGCCCTCGGGCAGCGTCTCGGTGACGGGGACGGCCGGGATCCCGGCGGCCTTCGCGGCGTCGAGCACCGCGTCCGTCTGCGCGCCCTCGGTCTGCTCGTTGTAGATCAGCGCGTCGACGGCCTCGCCGGAGAACAGCGCCAGCGTCTCCTGGAGCGTGGTCGCGGGGACGTCGGTGCCCTCCTCGACCGCCTCGCTGAAGGCCTCGGGAGTCGCGTCGGTCAGGCCGAGCGCATCGGTCATGTACAGCGGGACGGGCTCGGTGATCGCGATGGAGCGGCCGGAGAGCGTGCCCTTCAGCTCGCCCTCGCGGGCGATCAGGGCGTCGAGCCCCTCGTCGAGGGTGGCGAGATTGGCGGAGTAGGCGGAGGCGTTGTCGGGGTCGAGCGCGGCGAGCTCGTCGCCGATCCGCCCCGCGACCTCCTTCATCACCGAGAGGTCGTACCAGACGTGCTCGTTGAACTCCGCGTGCTCGTGCCCGCCCTCCGACTCCTCCTCCTCCGCGTGGTCGTGGACGTCCTCCAGGCCGGCGATCACGGTGGCCGTGATGACGGGGGCCTCGGTGCCGGCCGCGCTGATCATGGTGTCGAGGAAGTGGTCGTAGCCGCCGCCGTTCTCGATCACGAGGGTCGCGCCGGACACCGCGAGCTGATCGCGGGCGGTGGCCTCGTACTCGTGCGGGTCCTTGTCCGGGCTGTCGATGATGCTGGTCACCTCGACCAGGTCGCCGCCGATGCTCGAGACGAGGTCGCCGTAGACGTTCGTCGACGCGACGACCTTCACGGGTCCGCCCGCGGCGGCGGCGGAGGAGCTGTCGGAGGCGCTGCCCGCTCCGGAGCAGCCGCTCAGGGCGAGCGCGGTGCCGCCGAGGAGGGCGGTGAGGGCGAGGAGGCGGGTCTTCACGGTGAGCCGATCTGGGTCAGGGGCCGGGCGGGTGCCCCCACGCTAACGGCTATTGATAACGATTGTCAAAATCGTGCAGAGGCGCCCGCCGGTCATCCGCGGACACACGCGGACACGGGGCGACACGCGCCTCGCTCCGGACACCTCGCCCCTGGCACAGTCGCTGCACACCGCCCCCGACGAGACGAGGACACCGTGACCACCACCGCACCCACGACCGCCGGCGCCGACGCCGCGACGACGATCGGCGCCGCCGCCGAGCACTGGTCGGCCGCACCCCGGCCCGACTCCCCTGACGCCTGGCTCGTCCGCGCCGAGGAGGTCGCCGCCGTGCTCGCGACCGACGCCCTCGAGCGCGACCGCGCCGGCGCCGCCCCCTTCGCCGAGGTCGCCCTGCTCAAGGCGGCCGGCCTCGTCACGCTGCTCGGGCCCGCCGAGCACGGCGGCGGTGCCCAGGAGTGGACCACCGCCCTCCGCGTCGTCCGCACCGTCGCGCGCGGCGACGGCTCGATCGGCCAGCTGCTCGGCTACCACTACCTCTGGGCCTGGGCGGCCCGCCTCGTGGGGACCCCTGAGCAGATCATCGCGGTCGAGCAGCTCGCGACCGAGGGGGACCTCCTCTACGGAGGCGCGGTGAACCCCCGCGACTCCGACCTCACCGTGCGGGACGAGGGCGACGAGCTGGTCTTCACCGGCCGCAAGTCGTTCTCGACCGGCGGCGTGGTCAGCGACCTGACCGTGCTCGAGGGGGTGCTCGAGGGGACGGACACCCACCTCTTCGCGATCGTCCCCACCGATCAGGAGGGGATCGTCTTCGGCCGCGACTGGGACAGCCTCGGCCAGCGGCTCACCGAGTCCGGCTCCGTCGAGATCCGCGGCGTCCGCGTGCCGTGGGCGGCCGCGGCCGGCTTCGTCGACAGGGTCTACCGTCCGCTCGTCTACAACACCCTCAACGTGCCCGTCATCCAGCAGGTCTTCGCCGAGTTCTACCTCGGCATCGCGCAGGGAGCTCTCGAGCACGCGGCGCAGTACACCCGCGAGCGCACCCGGGCCTGGCCGTACGGCGGCGACGACAAGGAGCGCGCCGGCGACGAGTGGTACGTGCTCGAGGGATACGGCGACCTGCAGTCCCGGCTCTGGGCCGACGAGGCGCTGATCGACGCGACGGGGGCCGCGCTCTCGGCCGCGCTGCACGCTCCGCGCGAGGAGCTGACGCCTCGGCGCCGCGGCGAGATCGCCGTGCGGATCGCCGCGGCCAAGGCGCGGATCGTGGAGGACGGCCTCGCGACGGCGACCCGCGTCTTCGAGCTGACCGGCGCCCGCGCCTCCGCGAGCTCGGTCGGACTCGACCTCTACTGGCGGAACCTCCGCACCCACTCCCTGCACGATCCGCTGCCCTACAAGCGCCGCGAGGTCGGCGTCTTCGCCCTGCTCGACACCGTCCCCGAGCCCAGCTGGTACACCTGATCGGCCGCGGGGCGCGTCCTGCTCCGGCGACGCGCCCCGCCCGCACGCCGCCCCGGCGTCGATCCGCGACAGGCCGGAGCGGAGCCCCGGGGTAGCGTGAGGGCCGAGCGGAGGGAGGACCGTGGCCGTCACGCTGCACGACGTCGCCCGCGCCGCCGACGTCTCGATCAAGACCGTCTCGAACGTGATCAACGACTATCCGCACGTGCGCCCGGCCACCCGCTCCCGGGTGCAGGCGGCCATCGCGCAGCTGGGCTACCGCCCCAACCTCTCCGCGCGGAGCCTGCGCCGCGGCCGCACCGGCGTGATCGGCCTCGCCCTGCCGGAGCTGAGCCTCCCCTACTTCGCCGAGCTCGCCGACAGCGTGATGCGCGCCGCCGACGAGCGCGGCCTGACGGTGCTGATCGAGCAGACCGGCGGCGACCCCGAGCGCGAGCGGAGCGTCCTGGCGAGCGAGCGCCGGCAGCTCACCGACGGCCTGCTCTTCAGCCCGCTGGGCCTCGCCGACGAGGACGCGCTCGCGGTCGGCTTCCCCCTGGTGCTGCTCGGCGAGCGGATCTTCACCGGGCTGGTCGACCACGTCACCATGCAGAACACGGCGGCGGCGCACGCGGCCACCGCGCACCTGCTCGCCTCCGGCCGGCGCCGGATCGTGGTGCTCGGGACGCACCCCGACGCCGCCGTCAGCTCGGCGTCGCTCCGCCTCGAGGGCTACCGCGCCGCGCTCGCCGAGGCCGGCATCGCCTACGACGAGCGGATGATCGGCGTCTCGGGCCCGTGGCGGCGCTCCGGCGGCGCCGAGGCGATGCGCCGCGTGCTCGCCTCCGGGCTCGACTTCGACGCCGTGTTCGCGCTCAACGACACCCTCGCGCTCGGCGCGGTCCGCGCGCTCCAGGAGGCGGGGGTCCGCGTCCCCGAGGAGGTGGCGGTGATCGGCTTCGACGACATCGACGAGGCGGGCTACTCCTCCCCCAGCCTCTCCAGCGTGGACTCGGGGCGCGACGAGATCGCGCGCACTGCGGTCGAGGTGCTGCAGGCCCGGATCGAGGGCACCCGCACCGGCCCCGGGACGCTCCACGAGGCGGCGTTCACCGTGGTCGCCCGGGAGTCGACCGCGGGCCGGCCGATCGCGGAGGACCCGTCGGTCGGACGAGCGTCGGCCGGGGCCTAGGCGCAGGTCCCGCTGCCGCAGATCTCGCGGCGGATCCACGCTCCCGCGTCCGCGACGGCCAGCTCGCCGCGGCGGAGGAGCCGGCTCCACTCCACGGCCCGCGTCGTCAGCCGGTCGTCGGCCGAGCCGCGGACGTCGCCGCCGACGGTGCGGAGGAACAGGTGCGCGAGCGGGCCGCCGAGGTACAGCGTGGCGCCCGCGACGCCGGCGAAGTGGCGGGCCTGGCCGCGGGTGCCGTCGTCGTAGGGGCGGCGGAAGCCCTTCCCCCGGACCCGGTTGCGGCCGCCGTGCGCCAGGTCGAGGGCGCCGAGCGGAGCGCTGCGGATGCCGGCGACGTCCTTCGCGACGGCCGCGAGGAACTCGCGCGGGCGGGGATGCGACGCCGCGAGGGCGTCGGCGCGGTCGGCGAGCTCGGAGCAGGCGTCGGTGGCGGCATCGGAGGAGGGCACCCGCCCAGTCGAGCACAGGTGCGCTGAGCGGCGGCGGGGAGACGCGACACCCGAAGAGGTCTGCCGCAGTCGGCAGCGGCGAGCAGCGAGGCAGGAGGGGGCCGGTGCCGCTCTTGACAGCGGCCGAGCCGGGGCGGACCATCGTGTACAACGTTAGAAAGACCGCTCGCCGCCGAGCCCGCTGCGGGAGCCCGAAGCCCGAAAGGCCCTCATGACCGACGCCCCCGCCGCCACCGCGCGCATCAGCCTCGACCCCGCCGCGGTCGTCGCCCCCGTCACTCCGCGCCTCTTCGGCTCGTTCGTCGAGCACCTCGGCCGCTGCGTGTACGACGGCATCTACGAGCCCGGCCACCCCGCCTCGAACGAGGACGGGTTCCGCCTCGACGTGGTCGAGCTGGTCAAGGAGCTGGGCACCACGACGATCCGCTACCCCGGCGGCAACTTCGTCTCGGGCTACCGCTGGGAGGACGGCGTCGGCCCGCGCTCCGAGCGCCCCCGCCGCCGCGACCTGGCCTGGCACTCGCTCGAGACCAACGAGGTCGGGCTGGACGACTTCGCGAAGTGGGCGGAGCTGACCGGCAGCGAGATCATGTACGCCGTCAACCTCGGCACCCGCGGCGTCCTCGAGGCGCTCGACGTCCTCGAGTACGCCAACGGACCGGCCGGCACCGCTCTCGCCGACCAGCGCATCGCCAACGGCGGGACCGAGCCCTACGACATCCGCATGTGGTGCCTCGGGAACGAGATGGACGGCCCCTGGCAGGTCGGCCACATGAGCGCCGACGACTACGGCAAGCTCGCCTCCCGCACCGCCAAGGCCCTCAAGATCGCCGACCCCTCGCTCGAGCTGGTCGTCTGCGGCTCGTCGAGCTCGTCGATGCCGACCTTCGGCGAGTGGGAGCGCGTGGTCCTCGAGCACGCGTACGACGACGTCGAGTACGTCTCGTGCCACGCCTACTACCAGGAGTACGACGGCGACCTCGGCTCCTTCCTCGCCTCCTCCCTCGACATGGAGTACTTCATCGCCACCGTCGCGGCGACGGTGGACCACGTGAAGTTCAAGCTCAAGAAGACGAAGGACATCAAGCTCTCCTTCGACGAGTGGAACGTCTGGTACCTCGAGGAGTGGCAGGCCAAGGAGAAGGCCGACGCCGAGGGCGACCAGAGCACCCGCGAGTGGGCCTACGCCCCGCGCCTGCTCGAGGACGTCTACTCCGTCGCCGACGCCGTCGTCCTCGGCAATTTGATGATCACGCTGCTGAAGAACTCCGACCGGGTCACCTCCGCCTCCCTCGCGCAGCTCGTCAACGTGATCGCGCCGATCATGACCGAGCCGGGCGGAGCCGCGTGGCGCCAGACCACGTTCTTCCCGTTCTCGACCACCGCGCGCCTGGCCTCCGGCTCGGTGCTGCGCCCCCGGATCGACGCGGGGACCTACTCGACCGCCCGTCACGGCGACGCTCCGCTCATCGACTCCGTCGCCACCGTCGACGAGGGCCGCGCGGCCGTCTTCCTGGTGAACCGGTCGCAGACGGAGCCGATCGAGGTCACCGTCGACGTCAGCGGCCTCGGAGTGTCGAGCATCGCGGAGGCGCTGGCCCTGTTCGACGAGGACCCCTACGCGAAGAACACGCGTGACGACCAGGACCGCGTTCGCCTGCGCGAGGCCACGGCGACGCTCGAGGACGGCGTGCTGACGCTGACCCTCCCGCCCGTCTCGTGGACGGCGGTCGCGCTCACGGCGTAGCGACGTCCGACCCGCGGGACCGCGTCCGGCTTCCCGGAGCCGCGCGGACCCGCGGGCCCCGTCGGGAACCGTCCCGGCTCAGGCCGCGGGCCACTGCGGGGAGGAGGCGCTCGAGCTGGTCCGCGAGGTCGTCCGCCACCCCCACGAGATGCTCGACGCGGGACTGCGGGTCGTGCCGTGCTCCGACGATCCCGGGATGTTCCCGACCACGCTCGCCGACGAGTACCGTCTCGCCGCCGGACCGATCGGCGCGACCGCCGCTCAGCTGCGCGCGATGGCGCTCACCGGAGCGGAGGCCTCCTGGCTGCCCGCCGACGAGAAGGAGAGTCTGCGCGCGTCGTTCGCCGCGGAGCTGGACGCGCTGGACGCGGAGTTCGGGCTCGTCTGAGGCCCGGGACGCGACGGGCTCCCCGCCCTGACAGAGTGGACGGATGAGCCCCCTCCCCGATCCCCTGGCCTTCGACCTCGAGGCGCTGCGCCGGGAGGTGCTGCCGGACGACGGGGGCGAGGTCGACGACAGCATCCCCGCGCTCGCGGACGCCGACCCGGGTCTCTGCGCGATCGCGCTCGTCCTGCCCGACGGGTCCGTCCGCGCGAGCGCCGACGCGGAGGAGCGGTTCAGCATCCAGTCGGCCGTGAAGCCGTTCCTGTTCGCGCTCGCGCTCCTCGACAGCGGCGGTGACGCGCTCGACCGCGTCGGCATCGAGCCCACCGGCGAGGCCTTCGACGCCCTCAAGCTCGAGAGCGGCACCGGGCGCCCGCCGAACCCGATGGTCAACGCGGGAGCGCTGCTGACCGCCGCCCTGGTCGACGGGGGCGACGCCGACGGCCGGAGCGAGCGGATCCTCCGCGGCCTCTCCGCCTTCGCCGGCCGCCCGCTCTCCGTCGACGAGAGCGTCGCCGCCGACGAGCAACTCCTCGGCGACCGGAATCACGCCCTCGCGCACCTGATGCGCGCGGAGGGCACCCTGCACCGCAGCGCCGACGACGCCGTCTCCGCGTACGCCCGGGCGTGCGCCGTGCTGGTCGACGTCCGCGACCTGGCCGCGATGGGCGCGACGCTCGCGTTCGGCGGCGTGCACCCGGGGACCGGCGAGCGGGTCGTGCCGGCGTCGGTCGCGCGCGACGTGATCGCGGTCATGGCGACGTGCGGCGTCTACGACGGCTCGGGCCGCTGGATGCGCGCGGTCGGCGTCCCCGCCAAGTCGAGCGTCTCGGGCGCCCTCGTCCTCTCCGCTCCCGGCCGCCTCGGCGCCGCCGTCGTCAGCCCGCCGCTGGACCCCCAGGGCACCAGCGTCCGCGGCGCCCGCGTCGCCGCCCGCCTGAGCGACGCCCTCGCCCTGCACTCCTTCGCCGTCTCCCCCCGCTGACCGCTGCCGTTCGCCCGCTCTCCCCGCTCCCGCCGGCGCAGCCGCGGCCCGTGCCTCGCGCCGTCGCAGGCGCCGGCGCCCACCGCACCCTCAGCGGAGAGCACCCGCCCTCCCGCGACAGCGAAGGGCCGAGCCGCATCCGTGCACGCTCGCCCTCAGGGCCGAGCCACGTCAGCGCACGCTCGCCCGCAGGGCCGAGCTGACCGCCAAATCGCGTTCCAGCGATTCGCCGTAGCGGTACGCTCCCCGCTCCACGAAACGCCCCCACCTCGTACAGCCGACCGCGGAGCGGATGACGACGAAGGACGAATCCGCTCGATCGAGCACCGCCGAGCTCACCGCCGAATCGCGTTCCAGCGATTCGCCGTAGCGGTACGCTCCCCGCTCCACGACACGCGCCCCTCGGAAAGCCGACCGCGGAGCGGATGACGACGGGGGAGGAATCCGCTCAATCCAAGAGCAGCGCCGGTTCCTCCAGCACGCTGGCGACGTCGGCGACGAAGCGGCTGACGACGTCGCCGTCGACGACGCGGTGGTCGAAGGAGCCGCCGACCGTGGTGACGAAGCGGGGGCGGACCTCGCCGTCGACGACCCAGGGCTTCTGCTTGATCGTGCCGAGGGCGATGATCGCGACTTCGCCGGGGTTGAGGATGGGGGTGCCCGTGTCCATCCCGAAGACGCCGATGTTGGTGATGGTGATGGTGCCGTTCTGCATGTCGGCGGCGGTGGTCTTGCCGTCGCGGGCGTCGAGGGTGAGCTTCTCGAGGGCCTGGGCCAGTTCGAGGAGGCTCATCGACTGGGCGTCCTTGACGTTGGGGACGAGCAGTCCGCGCGGGGTGGCCGCGGCGATGCCGAGGTTGACGTAGTGGCGGACGACGATCTCGGTGTCTGTCCAGGCGGAGTTGACGGTGGGGTTGCGGCGGACGGCCCAGATGATGGCCTTGGCCATGATGAGCAGCGGCGAGACCTTGACGCCGGCGAAGTCGGGCGAGTTCTTGAGGCGCTTGACGAACTCCATGGTGCGGGTCGCGTCGACGTCGACGAAGACGCTGACGTGGGGCGCGGTGAACGCGCTCGTCGACATCGCGGCGGCGATCGCCTTGCGGACGCCGCGCACGGGGATCCGCTCCTCGCGGTCGTCGCCCCAGGCGGGGGTCTGGATGTTGCGGAAGACGCTGGCCTGGGAGGCGTGGCGGATGACGTCGTCGCGGGTGACCTCGCCGGCGAGGCCGGTGGCCTGCACCTCGAGGAGGTCGACGTCGAGGTCCTTCGCGAGCTTGCGGATCGGCGGCTTCGCGATGACGGGGAGCGCGGCGGCGGCCGGCACGGAGGCGGGCCGGGCCGCGCTCCCCGTCATCG
>NZ_PSVF01000023.1:0-52090 GCF_002931975.1 Rathayibacter sp. AY1F3
GGGCGGGGTGTTCTCCGGCGGGAGAGGTGTGCTCATCGCGCGAGTATCGCAGAGCGGCGACGGCCTGCCGCGACATCGAGACGTCCCGTCTCAACACGTCCCTCCCCCTCCCGCGGGATGCCGTTCGGGCACGCAGGACACGGCGTGTCGCGGACCGGAGCGGCATCTGGCGGGGAGAGGACGGTGCGCCTCATCGCAGCGACTCGAGCGCGGCCTCCAGCTCGTCCACGGCGAAGTCGATCTCGGCGGCGGTGACCACCAGCGGCGGCGCCAGGCGGATCGTCGAGCCGTGCGTGTCCTTGGCCAGCACTCCGCGGGCCATCAGGGCCTCGCAGACGGCGCGGCCCGAGGCGAGCCGCGGGTCGATGTCGATTCCCGCCCAGAGTCCGGCGCCGCGGACGGCGACCACTCCGCGGCCGATCAACGCCTCGAGGCGGGCGTGCAGCTGGGCGCCGCGCTCGCGGGCGAGGGCCTGGTACTCGCCGGTCGCGAGCATCTCGACGACGGCGAGGCCGACGGCCGCGGCGAGCGGGTTGCCGCCGAAGGTGGAGCCGTGCTGGCCCGGCTGCAGGACGCCGAGCACATCGGCGTCCGCGACCACGGCCGAGACGGGGACGATGCCGCCGCCGAGCGCCTTGCCGAGCAGGTAGACGTCGGGGACGACTCCGACCAGGTCGCAGGCGAAGGTGGCGCCGGTGCGGCCGAGGCCGGACTGGATCTCGTCGGCGATGAAGAGGACGTTGCGGCGCGCGGTGATCTCGCGGACGGCCGGGAGGTAGTCGGCCGGCGGCACGACGATGCCCGCCTCACCCTGGATCGGCTCGATCAGCACGGCGACGGTGTCGTCGTCGATCGCGGCCTCGAGTGCCTCCGCGTCCCCGAACGGGACCGTGCGGAATCCGGGCGTGAACGGGGCGAAGCCGTCGCGCGCCTCCGCGTCGTCGCTGAACGAGATGATCGTGGTCGTGCGGCCGTGGAAGTTGCCCGCCGCGACGATGATGTTCGCCCGGCCCGGAGCGACGCCCTTGACCCGGTAGCCCCAGGCGCGGGCGACCTTGATGCCCGACTCGACCGCCTCCGCGCCCGTGTTCATCGGCAGGACCATGTCCTTGCCGGCGAGCGCGGCGAGCGCCGTGACGAACGGGCCGAGGCGGTCGTTGTGGAACGCGCGGCTGGTGAGGGTGACGCGGCCGAGCTGCTCGCGGGCCGCCTCCAGAAGCACCGGGTGCGAGTGGCCGAAGTTCACGGCGGAGTAGGCGGCGAGGCAGTCGAGGTAGCGGACGCCCTCGACGTCGGTGATCCAGGCGCCCTCGCCGGTGGCCGCGACGACGGGCAGCGGGTGGTAGTTGTGGGCGGCGTGCTCCTCCTCCGCGGCGATGAGGGCGGCGGAGCGGGCGGTGTCGGTGTCGGTGATGCTCATGTCGTTCCTCCTGAGGGGACGATCGACTCTCCAGGAGTCGTCGCACTCGGCGTCGAGTGCGACGGATCGTGGACAGTGGAGGGTGGGTCGGCGCTGCGGGTCGCCGACCACGGGGAGTGGGTCAGCGGCGCAGCTCGAGCGTGCAGCACTTCACGCCGCCGCCGCCGAGCAGCAGCTCGGACAGGTCGACGCCGATCGGGTTGTAGCCGCGCTCGCGCAGCTGGCGCTCGAAGCCCGTCGCACGGGACGCGATGACGACGTTGAGGCCGTCGGAGAAGGAGTTCAGCCCGAGCACGGACGCGTCCTCCTCCGAGACGAGGATCGCGTCGGGGTAGAGCTCGCGGAGGGTGCGGTTGCCCTCCTCGCTGAACGCGCTCGGAAGGTAGGCGATGTTCGTGTCGTCGAGCACGGCGATCGCGGTGTCGAGGTGGTAGAACGACGGGTTCACGAGCTCGAGCGTGACGACCTCGCGGCCGAAGACGCGGGCGACCTCGGCGTGCGAGTCGGAGGCGGAGCGGAAGCCCGTGCCGGCGAGGATCCGCTCGCCGACGAGGAGGAAGTCGCCCTCGCCCTCGTTGACCTCCTCGGGGACGCGGACGTCGAAGCCGGCCGAGCGGAACCAGTCCATGTAGGCCGGGCCCTCGGGCTGGCGCTCGGGGTAGGTGAAGGAGGCACCGTAGGCGATGCCGTCGATCACGAATCCGCCGTTGGCCGCGTAGACCATGTCCGGCAGTCCGGCCTCGGGCTCGATCAGCTCGATCGTGAAGCCGAGGTCGGCGTAGGTGTCGTAGAGGGTCTGCCACTGCCGGACGGCGAGGGAGGTGTCGGTGGGGACCTGCGGGTCCATCCACGGATTGATGCGGTAGACGACGGTGAAGTGCTCGGGACGGCACATCAGGATCGTCTTCGCGACGGCGGTTCGGGCGGGTGCCTCGGCGAGCACGGCGGTATCGGTCATTCGAGTCCTCCTGCGAAAGGATGCGGATGAGCGGACCGGGTCCAGTGGCTCCGTGCCCCGCGCATGACGCAGCGGGATGGAGCACGCTCGCGCCCAGTCTTGCACGCGCCGATCGTGCGGTTCTCGCCGTGGGGCGCACGGAACGCGCGTGAACGGTGGGCGCGGCGCGGGAAATCACCACCGGTCTTCCGCGGGGCGCTGTTATGCCGCCGCGACTCTCGCCTTGAGGCGGCTTCCGGAGGGATGACGCGGCGCCTCTCGGAGGAAGAGCCTTATCCCTCGCTTGTCATCGCGCAGATGACATCTGTGGAATCCGCCGAATTCTGCCCTGAATGGGGGACTTAGTACAGCGATAAGCGGCATGGGACGATCCCTCCGGTCCGACAGTCGTCGGCCTTCTCGCTCCGACGAATCCGGATGCTCTCCTCCATGCGAACGAAGACCCTCAGCGTCTCCCTTTTCCTCGCCCTGCTCCTCTCCCTCTTCGTCGCGACCCCGGCCCAGGCCGCGGGCTCGCCGGCGGCGCCGACGAACGTGACCGTGACCGACAACGACTGCACCGATGCGGTCACCGTCTCCTGGACGCCGTCCGCGTCGGCGACGGCCGGATATCGGATCCACGTGTACGGCCGCTACACGAACTACTACGACCAGGAGAACTACGGGAATTACTATTCAGTGAGACTCGTTGAGACGGGGAAGACCGCGTCCACCACGATCGACATTCCTCGGGGTCAGGACGAGTACCTCTTCCAGGTATCCAGCGTCTCTGATCTCCGGGCCCCTTTCATCGGCGGCTCCGACGGCGTTGCGCTTGCAGCATCGTCCACTCAGAGCGCGCCGAGCGAGACCTCGTTCCTCCACTTCTGGGACGTCCCGGCCCCAGGGGCTCTGCGGGTCGCGGCGGACCCGTCCGCCTACCTCGCTACCGCCCGGTGGGAGCGGCCGTCTGCTCGCGGCGAAACCTGCAACTTCGACGGATACCACTACACGATCGACGATCTGGAGTCATCAGACGACCCCTCTGACGAAGGCCGCTTCGACGGGCACCTCGCATCGACGGACACAGCGTTCAACTTCCCGTACCTGCCCATCCATCGCTATGTCTTCTGCGTCTGGGCCTCGTCAGAGAGTGAGAGGAGCTACGAGTCGGAGTACGGCACATACTCCGACTCCCCCGCGTCCTGCGCCACCTTCGGAGCCGAGATCTCCGCACCGAACTCGCCCAGCGGACGTGACGCCTACTCCACTGGAACGTCCATCACGATCGAGTGGAACGCACCGTACTACGACGGGGGCAGCGCCATCACCGGCTACCGAGTAGGCCGTGGCGGCACCGACGCGTCCGGTAGCGGCCCCTGGTCGACCGTCGTCTCGGCCGACCGCCGCTCGCAGACCTTCACGAACCTCCGGCCCAATACGTCCTACTCCTTCACCGTCCAGGCCATCAACGCGCTCGGCAGCAGTTCCCCGACGACCTTCGTTCAGACCGCCGACCCGTATGTAGCTCCGTCCGCCCCCACCCGCGTCACCGGCTCAACAAACGACAGCGAGCGATCCGCGACCATCTCGTGGACACCTCCAACCTGGCCCGGCAACCCGGGCGTCACCGGCTACCGCGTCTCGCGCAACGGCGTGGACAACGCGGGAGCCGGACCGTGGTCGACGACCGTTGCCGCCACAGCCCGCTCCTTCACGTTCACGCATCTCGCTGCGGGCGCGGCCTACACGATGAGCGTCAGCGCGATCAACGCCGGAGGCGAGAGCGAGGCGATCTCGACCGTCGTGCGCATCGGCGGCACCGCCCTCACCGCCGCGACTCCGACCGTCACCGGCACCGCCGCGGTCGGCTCGACGCTCACGGCGAGCGCCGGCGCCTGGGGTCCCTCCCCCGTCGCCCTCGCCTACCAGTGGCGTGCGAACGGCACCGCGATCAGCGGGGCGACCGGCACCACGTACCGTCCGGTCGCGGCCGACGCGGGCAGGGTGATCACCGTCGCCGTCACGGGCTCGAAGTCGGGCTACGTCTCGACGACACGCGTCTCCTCCGGGACCGCTGCCGTGACCGGCGGCGCGATCACCGCCGCGACGCCGACCATCGGCGGCACAGCGAAGGTCGGCTCGACCCTCACCGCGAAGCCCGGCACCTGGGGCCCCTCCCCCGTCGCCCTCGCCTACCAGTGGAAGGCGAACGGCACCACTCTGAGCGGGGCGACGTCTGCGACGTACACGCCGACCGGCGCCACTCTCGGCAAGACGATCACCGTGACGGTCACGGGGTCGAAGTCCGGATTCACCGCCGTGACGAAGACCTCCGCGAAGACGAGCGCCGTGGTGGCGGGCACCCTCTCCGCCGCGACCCCGACGATCACCGGCACCGCGAAGGTCGGCTCCACCCTGACCGCCAAGCCGGGCACCTGGGGTCCCTCGCCGGTGGCCCTCACCTACCAGTGGAAGGCGAACGGCACCGCGATCTCCGGGGCGACCTCCGCCACCTACAAGCCGACCAGCGCCACGGTGGGGAAGAAGATCACGGTGACCGTCACCGGCAAGAAGGCCGACTACACGACGGCGACGCGCACCTCCGTCGCCACCGCAGCGGTCGTCAAGTAGGGGATCCGACCCGGGTCGCCGGGGCGAGCCTGCTCGCGCGGACTCCTCCGGCGGCCCCGGGAATCCACCACCATCGTCCCCCGGACGGGGGCCCATCCCGCCGACACCCGCCCTCGCCCGGAGGCGGGCGGCGGCTAGCATTCAGACACCGTGTCCGCCGCGGCCTCCCGCGGATCCTGCCGAAAGGCCCGCCGTGCCCGCACGCTCCCTCGCCGCGATCGGCGTCTCCGCTCTCCTGCTGGCCGGCCTCGCGGCCGGTCCGGCCGTCGCCGCCCCCGATCTCCCGGGCGCGAGCGCCGCGCAGGAGGCGGCCGCCGAGGTCGTCCTCTCCGGCACCATCGCGCTCCGCGACGTCGACGAGGAGCACCCCGCCCCCGCGAACCCGTACTTCTACGTCCAGGTCCAGAACGCCGAGGGGGACGTGGTCGCCGAGGTGAACACGGGCGCCGACTTCTCCCTCCCCGTTCCCAGCGGCGAGCCCCTCACCGTCCGCGCGAACCTGATCGGCAGCGACGACTGGTACCCGACCTGGTTCGGTGACACCCCGGTCGCCGAGGCCGCGAGGACGACCCGGGGGACCGACGAGTCCGTCGCCATCTCCCTCCTGCGCACCGCCGAGCTGTCCGGATCGATCACCGCCGACGTGGTCCCGGGCGTCTCCTCCCCCTCCTTCGACGTGCAGGCCTGGTGGGTCGACGGAGGGACGTACTCGCTCCTCGACACCGTCCCCGTCACCGGAGCCCCCGGCGCCGCCCGTGCGTGGGACACGAGCGACCTCGCCCTGCCCGCCGGCGACTACCTCCTGCGCCTCGTGGAGCCGGGGTACCCCGCCTACGACGACCAGTACTTCTCCCGCCTGGCCCGCCTCGACGAGCGCGCGGTCGTCTCCGTGCCGCCGGGCGGCCGCAGCGGCATCGACTTCTTCCCGTCGGCCTACTCCTCCGACGTCGCCCGCCTCGCCGGGACCGACCGGTACGCGACCGCCGTCGCGGTGACCGCCTCCGGATTCGCCGACGGCGCCCCCGTCGTCTACCTCGCCAGCGGAGCGAACTGGCCGGACGCGCTGAGCGCCGGCCCCGCCGCCGCGAAGCAGCGCGGCGCGCTCCTGCTCACCGACCCGAGCGTCCTGCCCGCCGTGGTGGCGGACGAGCTGCGCCGCCTCGCCCCGCAGCGGATCGTCGTGGTCGGCAGCGCCCTCTCCGTGAGCGAGTCGGTGCTCCAGCAGGTGAAGGCCCTCGGGATCCCGACCGAGCGCATCGAGGGCGTCGACCGCTACGACACCTCGCGCCGGATCGTCGAGGACGCCTTCCCCGACGGCAGCTACGAGAACGTCTTCGTCGCGACCGGCACCAACTTCCCGGACGCCCTCTCGGTCGCGCCGATCGCCGGCCGCCGCGCCGAGCCCGTCCTCCTCGTCGACGGCGCCCGGTCGCGCCTCGACCAGCCGACCCGGGACACCCTCGCCGGACTCGACCCCTCCTCCGTGCAGCTGCTCGGCGGTGCGCCGTCGATCTCGACCGCCGTGGAGGCCGACCTGCGCGCCGCGAAGATCGCCGGCACCGTGTCGCGCATCGCCGGGACGGACCGCCACGACACCAGCCGACGCCTCAACGACGTCTTCCCGCCGTCCGAGCTGGGCGACACCGTCTATCTCGCGACCGCCACCGGCTTCGCCGACGCGCTGGCCGTCGGCCCGGTCGCCGCGAAGCAGGGCGCCCCGCTCTACCTCAGCGAGCCGACCTGCCTGCCGCGCAGCACCCGTGTGAAGATGCAGGGCCACGACCTCGATCAGGTGCTGCTCCTCGGCAGCCCCCTGACCCTGTCGGCGCAGGTGCGCTCGCTGTCCGCCTGCTGAGGCCCGAGACGCACCGCACGAGCCCTGGAGATCCATGAGCGCCACCGCCGACCGTCCCCTCCTCGTCGGCATCGAGACCGGAGGCACGAAGGTCGTCGCGGCGGTCGCCGACGCCGCTGATCCCGAGCGGATCCTCGCGACGACGACCCTTCCGACCCGCGGGCCCGCCGCGACGCTCGCCGATCTGGCCGGCTTCGTCAGCGGCCACGGAGTCGACGGCACCGTCGCCGCGGTCGGCGTCGCCTCCTTCGGCCCGCTCGACATCGACCCCGGCTCGCCGACCTACGGGCACCTCACCTCTACGCCGAAGCTCGGCTGGGAGGGCACCGACGTGCTCGGCCCGATCGGCGCGGCCGCACCGGGCGCCCGACTCGCGCTGGTCACCGACGTCAACGGAGCCGCCCTGGGCGAGGCCCGCTGGGGCGCCGGAGCCGGAGTCGACGACTTCGTCTACCTGACCGTCGGCACCGGAGTCGGGGGCGGCGTGATCGCGGGCGGACGGCTCCTCGCCGGCAGCGGCTGGCCCGAGGTCGCGCACCTGCTGCCCCGCCGCCACCCCGAGGACGGCTTCGCCGGCACCTGCCCGTTCCACGGCGACTGCCTCGAGGGCCTGGTCGCCGGTCCCGCGATCTCGGCGCGCTGGGGCGTCGACGGCTCCCGCCTCGGCCCCGAGGAGGCGGCCGCCAATCTCCGCTTCAGCTCCTACTACCTCGCGCAGCTCGTCACGACGCTCGCCTACGTCGCGGGCGTGCGGCTCGCGGTCGTCGGCGGAGGCGTGTCGAAGACGCCGGGGCTCGTCCCCGCGGTCGAGGCCGAGGTCGAGCGGCTGATGGGCGCGCCCGGAGCGACGGGGACGGGCGGCGGACGGATCCGCATCGTGCGCCCGGCGCTCGGCGACGAGTCCGGGGTGCGCGGGGCGATCTCGCTGGCGGAGTCCCTGCTCGGCTGAGCCCTACCCTCGTTCCATGAGCGAGCGACCCGTCGACCCCTCCGCCCCCGACTCCGGTCGCGACGAGACGGTGGAGGAGCGATCCGACCGCAACTGGAACGAGATCCTGCAGGAGCTGCGGGTCGTGCAGACCGGCACGCAGATCCTGGGCGGCTTCCTGCTGACGCTGTGCTTCCAGCAGCGCTTCGCCGACCTCGCGCCGCCGGACGTGGCGCTCTACCTCGTGCTCGTCCTGCTCGCCGCGTGCGTCACGATCCTGGCGCTGGCGCCCGTCATCGCCCACCGGCTGCTGTTCCAGCGGCGGAGGAAGGCCGAGCTGGTGCGGTTCGGCAACCGGGTGGTCACGGTGTGCCTCGCGGCGGGATCGCTGCTGTTCGTCGGAGTCGTGGGCTTCGTGTTCGACGTCGTGCTGGGCGGGCCGGCGGGCCTCTGGGCGGGCGGAGGCGTGCTGCTGCTGCTCGCCGTGGTCTGGGCGACCGCGCCGGTCCTCCTGCGGAGGCGCTGAGGGCGGCGGAGTCTGCCCGCCCCTCCCCCGCGAGTCAACGGGGTACCCGGGTCCGCCACGCTCTTCCTACCGTGGCCGCGAGGCGCGCACCGCGCCGACGCGAGAGGAGCACCATGACCGACCGGACCGAGCAGCCGCAGGAGAACCCGCAGAACCACGACCACGTCGACGACGCGGGCGTCGACAAGCCCTCTCAGGCCGAGGGCGACGACACCGAGGGATCGGCCGGCTGATCGCCGCCTCGATCCCCGTCCTCCCCGCCGTTGACAGCAGCGCGGCCGTCCTCGCCGACGGCTACCTCTTCGGGACGCGGCGCTTCGACGACGTGGGCGCGGACGCGTTCCGCACCCGGATCCTCGGACGCCCCGTGATCATGGCGCGCGGCATCGAGGCGGCGCGCTTCTTCTACGAGGGCGGGCGCTTCGACCGCGAGGGCGCGCTGCCCGGCTCGGTGCTGCACCTCCTGCAGGACGAGGGCAGCGTGCAGACCCTCGAGGACGAGCCGCACCGGCGGCGGAAGCGGATGTTCCTGGATCTGGTGGAGGCGCCCGAGCAGCGGTCGAGGCTGGTCTCGGCCTTCGCGCGGGAGTGGCAGGCGTCCGCCGCCCGGCTGACCGGCGAGCGGGTCCGCCTCCAGGACGTCGCCGCGGAGGTCCTGGGCCGCGCGGTCCTGTCGTGGGCCGGCATCGAGGCCGACGAGGAGGAGGTGCTGCGGCGCACGGACGAGCTCCGGGCGATGATCGACAACGCCGGGCGCTTCGGCCCGCCCAACTGGGCCGCACGACTCCGCCGCCGCTCGACCGAGCGGTGGGCGCGCGGCCTGATCGAGGCGAGCCGGACGGCCGGACCCTCCCCGACCCCCCTGCACCGGATCGCGCACGAGAAGGAGGACGGCGGCCTCCTGCCCGTCGAGGTCGCCGCGGTGGAGCTGATCAACGTGCTGCGGCCCACGGTCGCGGTGGGGCGCTTCGTGGTGCTGGCGGCGCTCGCGCTGCACCGGCATCCGGAGTGGCGGGAGCGGCTCGCCGACCAGGAGGAGCGCGTCGCGTTCGCGAACGAGGTGCGGCGCTTCTACCCGTTCTTCCCGATGGTCGGAGGAAGGGCCCGCCGGGAGCTGGACTTCCGCGGCGAGACGCTTCCCGCGGGGCAGTGGATGCTGCTCGACCTCTACGCGACGGACCACGGCTTGCACTGGGAGGCGCCGGGCCGCTTCGATCCGGAGCGGTTCCGGTCGCCGGTCGACCGCAACGGCTTCATCGCCCAGGGCGGCGGGCACTACGGAGGCGACCACCGGTGCCCGGGCGAGCCGGCGACCGTCGACCTGCTGTCCGCGGCGCTGGAGCTCCTGGCCGCGGGGCACCCGTACGACGTCGAGGACGGGCAGGATCTGCGCGTGAGCCTGCAGAGCTTCCCGACCGGGCCGGAGGACGGCTTCGTGGTGAGGTTCCGCTAGGGGCGGGCGGGCTCGGCGGGCGGCCTCGGCGGAGGCCTCCGCGGGGGCGGGCGTCCTCCACAGGCCGCGGTTCCGCGCGCTCTCCCCGGATCCGCTCGGGCACTCCCCGCCCGCCTCGCCCGACGAGCACGCTCGGGGGATGCAGAAGCCGAGTCAGTCCTCCGGAGCGTCGAGCTCCTCGAGCGCCCGCAGCGCCTCGCGGGCGCGCTCGAGCCGATCGGCCTCGGGCTCGTCCCACCATGCCGGTCCGCGCTCGCCCAGCCCGTGCTTGGCGAGCCCGACCCTCCTGCGCGCCAGCGCCTCCGCCTCCGCGTCCTCGTGCATCCTGGCGGAGCGCACTCCCGAGCGCCCGCGCCCGAGGTGCGAGGTGAGGCCGGCGACCACGTCCTCCGGCAGAGAGGGGTCGGTGCGCCGCCACCGGCGGCCCTTCACCACGAGCCAGCGCTCGTCCTCGTGGCTCACCCCGTCACCGCCGCCTCGGGTTGAGCCGGTCACCGGTGCTCGTGAGGTCCACCTGCTCCGGCAGCAGGAGCGCCTCGATCCGCCCGGTGGAGGAGACCCGCAGCAGGTCGTCGACGAGGGCGCGCGAGCCGCCGATCAGCGTCGAGTCGAAGTCGACCTCGCTCGCGAGGTACCAGGCCCGGTCCTCCGGCCAGAGCGCGAGCGGAGTCTGCACGACGAGCCCGGAGGCGTCGGCGAAGCCCGCCGCGCGCGCCCACGCGGTGTCCTCGAGCACCCTGACGTCGAGCGAGAGCAGAGGCCCCTCCCGCCCCGGCAGCTCGACCGTCGCCGCGGCGGCGGTCTCGGGGTGCTCCCAGCCGGTCGGCCGGGTGTCGCTCATCCACTCGGGCAGCTCCTCCGAGGCGTCCGCGCGGGAGATCAGGATCCGCGACCCGCCGCTCAGCACGCCGAACCCCTCCCAGAACACGGCGAGGCAGTCGTCGGGGGTGCTCGTGTGCTCCGCGAGCACGGCGGCGACGGCCGCGAGCTCGTCGAGCGGGAGCACTCCGAGGCGGGGCTCCGCGTACTCGTCGGGATGCTCGCCGGTGAGCGAGTCCCACTGCGCGAGCGGATGCAGGAGCGTCCCCTCCCGCTCGGCGACCTCGCGCCAGCGCCGGGGCGGGTCGTCGGAGGGGTGCAGGATCCGCACGGCCGCCTCGAACAGCGGAGGGACGATCCCCTCGAAGCGCCCGAACGCGCCGAGAGCAGCCAGCATCGGCTCCGCCCGCGCGGCGTTCCGCTCGGCACGCAGCGGCGCGTCCCGGGGTGTCGGCTCGACCATCGGCCCAGGCCAGCGCTGGACGGTCGCTCCGCTCAGGGCGAAGAGGGCCCGCTGCGGCCCCGTCTCGCGGGCGAGGCCCTCGGCGAGCGCCGCCAGCCGTTCCCGGGCGGGATCGTCGAGTGCGAGCATTCGCCGCGCAGCCTCCGCGAGCTGTCGCGCGGAGGCGGCGTTGGGGTCGAGCACGGCGGCGAACCCGGCGTCCTCGAGTGCGGCCGCCCCCGCGAACTGGTCCGTCGAGAACGGCAGGACGACGAGCGGCACGCCCGCGGTCATCGCCTCCGTGACGCTGTTGTTGCCGCCGTGGCTGACCGCCAGCGCGGCCCGGCGCAGGAGCGCGACCTGCGGCAGGAAGCCGCGGACCAGCCAGCCCTCGGGGACCTCGCCCAGGGCCGAGCGCTCGGTCGCGCCGGAGGCGAGAGCCACCCGGACGGGCCTGCCCCCGACCTCGACGCCGGCCAGGGCCTCGACGACCCGGGCGAGCACGTCGTCGCGCACCGAGAGGAAGCTGCCGAAGCTCACGTAGACGACCGGATCCTCGGACGCGGCGAGCCACTCCTCGACCTCCGCGTCGTCGGGCTCCTCGCGGACGGCGGAGCCGAGGAACGCGTGCGGCGGCAGCTGAGCGGTGCGGGCCGAGTCGTGGAGCTCGCCCGGATAGTTGAGCAGCAGGACGTCGCCGCTCTCGGCGAAGGCGTCGGCGCTGGGCGCCGCCCCGGGGTCGAGGGTGGTGAGGGCGGCGTTCCACTCCGCGGTGAAGGAGTCGCGCACCTGCTCGCAGAGGGCGCGGAGCGCATCGAGGTCGTCCGGCTCCGGAGCGAAGGCGTCCGGCCAGACCGGAGGGAAGCCGTAGACCTCGCCGGGCACCGTGAGCGCGCTGGGGTGGCCGAGCACGACGTCGCCGTAGGGCACGCGGAGTGCCTTCAGCGCCACGCGCGCGGTGAAGGCGAGGTGGTCGACCACGATCGCGTCGGGCTGCACCTCGTCGAGGATCACGCGCAGGCGCGCGGCGACGCCGGCCGGATCCCAGAGCAGGTCGGTGAGCCGCTCCCGTGCCTGGTAGGCGAGAGTGGGGACCATCCCGCGCCGGGTGGCGTCGAAGAAGCCGCGGAGGGACGCGCCCTCGTCGGGCGCCTGCTCCTCCGCGCGGATCGTGCCCGGGTTGGAGCCGCGCCCCAGCCGGAGCGCGACGTGCTCGAATCCGAAGCCGTCCACGATGGAGCGCGTCGCGTCGCCGGTGGCCACGACGACGCGCTCGCCCGCCTCCTGCCACGCCGTGCCGAGGGTCGCCAGCGGCAGCAGGTGCGACGCGTAGTCGGGGCTGATGATCAGCAGGGTCACGAGGCCCCCAGCACGAGCGGCGAGCGGAGAGGACGCTCCTGGTCCGCGGTCGCGTGCGCGTAGACGCCCGAGAGGGCATGAGCCATGGCCTGCACCGTGTAGCGCTCGGCGACCATCGCACGCCCGCGGGCCGCGGCGTGCTCGCCGAGAGGCCCTCCTGCGAGATCCAGTGCGGAGGCGGCGCCGGCGGCGAGTGCCGCGGGGTCGGCGGTGTCGACCAGGAAGCCGGTCTCCCCCTCCTCGACGTAGGTCGCGGGCCCGCCTGTCGCCGGAGCGACGACGACCAGTCCCGCGGAGAGCGCCTCGAGGAGGGCGATGCCGAACTCCTCCTTGACGCTCGCGCAGACGTACGCGCCTCCCGGAGCCGAGAGCCCCGGTCGGCCGTGCCGGATCGCGCCGAGCCAGCGGGCCACGGTCCCGTTCGGGCGGTGGCCGGCCAGGAGCAGCCCGTCGGACGCGACGGCCTGGATGCGGTCGAGCTGCTCGCGCTCGTCGGGACTCGGGTCGGCGAGGTCCCCGCCGACCAGGAGCAGGTTGGCGCGCTCCCGGAGCGAGGGGTCGGACGCCCAGGCCTCGGCGAGCGCCGCCATCCCCTTCACCCGGTGCAGGCGGCCCACGCTGAGCAGCAGCGGGAGGCCGCGGCGGTGCTCGGGCAGCTCCTCCAGCAGGAGGTCGAGCGAGGCCAGGTCGCCGCCCTCGTCCAGCGCGACCGGCTCACCGGCGGCGGAGGCCCGTGCGGCCGCCTCGCCGCGCTCGACCAGGCCGACGTCGATCCCCTCCGGGACGATCGTGTGCCGCTCCGGGTGCGCGGTGATGTCGACGCCGATCAGCTCGCGGATGGTCGCCGCCAGCTCCTCCCGCGGGAACAGGACGGTGTGCGCGGCGTCGGCGGCCAGGCGCTGCACCAGGCGCACGCGGAACCAGAAGTGCTCGGCGGCGTCGCGCTCGCCGAAGTCCGCGCGGGTGAGGGCGCCGGAGGCGTCCAGGCCCGCGATCAGGGCGTGCGGGTCCGGAGCGAGGGTGAACACGACGGGGATCTCGAGCTCCCGGGCGACCGCGGCCGCCGCGAGGGATCCGACGTCCGCCATCCGCAGGTGCAGCACGTCGACCCGACCGGCCGCGCGCAGGATCCGGCGGATGCCGCGCTCGGCGGCGATGCGGCGGCTCCACGCCTGGGGCATGGCGACGGGCGGCCCCACGAACGGGACCGGAGCGAAGCCGTGGCCGGAGTCGGGCAGCTCGCCGAGCGCGCGCTCGGCCTCGGCCGGGGTCCCGCGCGAGAGCGTGAGCACCCGGTCGATGCCCTCCTGCTCGACGAGCGAGTCGCCCAGTCGCACCAGCAGGGTCGCGATGCCGCCGTTGTCGCCGGCGCCCACCCGCGTCAGGGTGCCGTCGATGTCGGCGTGGACGAAGAGCTGCGCGACCGTCGGCCCTGCCTCCACGGCCGGTGCGGGGGCGAGGTCGCCGAGGGCGAGCCGAGCGAGGGGCCCGATCGGCGCCGCCTCCTCGGCCAGGCCGGTGAGCAGGAGCTCGGCGTCGTCGGAGCCGCGCTCGCCGAGCGCGTCCGTCGCGGCGGCCCGCGCCTCCAGCCCCTCCGCGCGATCCGCGGCCACGTGCAGGAGGGTGCGCTCGGCGATCGCGCCGGGCACGAGGCCCAGGGTCTCGACGAGCCGTGCCCGGGCCGCCGCTTCGCGCTCGCCGAGCAGCGCGCCCTCGAGCGCGACGGCGACGAGGTCGGGGGTCGAGGAGGCCCAGAGCAGGACGGTGCGCTGCGCGAGCATGCCGGAGAAGCCGCCGTCGCGGACCAGGCGCAGCAGCGGTCCGAGCGCAGCGGGGCGGGGCAGGCGCCCGCCGAAGGCCCAGGCGGCGTGCTCGCGGAGGTACGGGCGCTCGTCCTCGAGCAGCATCAGCAGCGCGAGGTCGGCCTCCTCGTCGAAGACCTGCGCGAGCGAGTGCACGGCCGCGATCGCGGTGAGCTGGTCCGAGGGGTCCAGAGCGGCGCGGGTGAGCAGGCGCACCGCGCGGCCGCCGCCGTCGCTCACCGCGGCGACCGTCAGCTCATCGGCCATCCGGACGGCCTCGAGCAGAGTGGGAGCGGCGCGCACGGCGTCGAGAGCGGTCTGCGTGGCCATGGTTCACCTGGTCTGTCGGAGTGGAGAGTACGACGGAGCGCGACTCCCGACCGCTGGAGCGGCCCGGGAGGAGCGGACCGGTACCGAGCATGCCGCGTGGGCGGCTGAGATTTCGCCACTTGCGTCGGATCTCCTCCCGCGGTACGGCCTCCTGTCAAGGGGGTGATGGCCGCAGTTCGTTTGCGCAACGCGCGAGGATCCTCAGCCGCGGGTCCACTCCAGGAGCCGCTCGACCGGCCAGGTGGTCACGATCCGCTCCTCCGGGACGCCGAGCCGCTCCGCCCGCTCCGCCCCGTAGTCGAGCAGGCCCAGCTGACCCGGAGCATGCGCGTCGCTGTCGATCGAGAACAGGCAGCCCTCCTCGAGCGCGAGCGCGATCAGCTCGTCCGGCGGGTCCTCGCGCTCGGGGCGGGCGTTGATCTCGACCGCGGTGGAGTGGTCGGCGCACGCGCGGAACACGGCCCGGGCGTCGAAGGTCGACGGCGGGCGGGTGCCGCGCTCGCCCGACACCAGCCGCCCCGTGACATGGCCGAGGACGTCGGTCCGCGGATCCGAGGCCGCCGCGACCAGCCGGGCCGTCATCTCACGGGAGGGCAGCCGCAGCTTCGAGTGGGCGCTCGCGACGACCACGTCGAGGCGGTCCAGCAGCTCGTCCGTCTGGTCGAGCGCGCCGTCCTCGAGGACGTCGACCTCGATCCCGCTGAGCAGCCGCAGGGGCCCGGTGTCGAGGCCCGCGAGATGGGCGAGCTGCTCCTCCAGCCGCTCCGCGCTGAGACCGTGGGCGACCCTGAGCCGCGGCGAGTGGTCGGTGAGCGCCAGGTACTCGTGGCCGAGCGCGCGGGCCGCGTCCACCATCGCGAGGACGGGCGTCGCCCCGTCGGACCACTCGCTGTGACTGTGGAGGTCGCCGCGCAGCCGTCCCCGCAGCGCGCTCGCGGGCGGAGGAGCCGACCCGCGCAGCTCCGCGAGGTAGTCGGGCACCCGGCCCGACCGCGCCTGCTCGATCACCGTGAAGGTCGTGTCGCCGATCCCGGAGGCCCGCCGCACGAGGGCGAGGTCGTCCCGCTCGGCGGACGCCATCCCCTCCAGCACCGCGGCCGCCCGGCGGAACGCCTTCGCCCGGTAGCGGGAGGCCCGCTCCCGCTCGAGCAGTGCTGCGATCTCCTCGAGTGCCGCGATCGGGTCCATGCGCCCGGTCTACCACGGCGCCCGCCGCGGCCTCACCCCCTCGACGGCGGCCTCGGCTCCGGCCCCCGGCCTCATCCCGCCTCGGCCCCGCCCCGGTCCCGGCCCCTCGACGCTGGGAACCGGCCGAGCCCCGTTGCCGGCCGCAGCGATCGAGATATATCGTGACTCTCGTCCACTCGCGATGTATCGCGTTTCAGAAAGGCACTCCGGTGCAGGAGGAGGAGCTCATGTCCCTCGAGAAATGGCTCGTACAGGCCGGCGAGACGAAGGTCATCGACCTCGACGTCGTCCGCTCGGTCAAGGTCGCCCTCGTCGGCGGCCAGATCGACGTCATCGCCCACGACGAGCCGACCGCTCGCGTGGAGGTCCACAGCGTCGACGGCCGCCCGCTCAAGGTCTCGATGGACGGCGACCGCCTCGAGATCGACCACGTCCAGCTCCGCTGGGACACCATCGTCGACGTCGTGAAGGGCCTCGGCCGCCGCGGCGACCGCGCCGACATCAGCCTCCTCGTCCCCCGCGGCGTCGACCTCAAGTTCGACACCGTCTCGGCCGACGGCCTGGTCTCGGGCCTCCACAGCGACGCCCGCGTCTCGACCGTCGGCGGCGACATCGTCGTCGACGGCCTGCACGGCGACATCGAGGTGAACACCGTCCACGGCGAGCTCTCGGTCCGCAGCCACACCGGCCGCGTCACCGCGCGCACCGTCTCCGGCGACGTCACCGCGACCGGCGAGCTCACCCGCTTCACCGTCGACGGCGTCTCGGGCAGCGTGTTCGTCGACGCCGAGGGCACCCCCGACCGGATCCAGGCCAACACCGTCAGCGGCGACCTCACGATCCGCGTCGACGAGGGCCTCGGCGCCCGCTACCGCATCAACACCGTCTCGGGCACACTCCAGCTCGACGGCTCCGTCGTCAAGGGCACCTTCGGCCGGGGCTTCACCTCGACCACGGGATCGCTCGACTCGAAGTGGGTCGACGTCGCCGCCAACTCCGTCTCGGGAGACGTGGTCGTCGTCCGCCGGTCCGTCACCGCCTCCTCCGCCTCGGTGGGCGAGGGCTGGGGCTCTCCCGGCGCCGGCCCCGCCGACGGCCGCCGCCCGATGGACGGGAGCTCGCTGTGAGCCCCGTCTTCGCGCACGGCCGCCTGCGCCTCTACCTGCTCAACCTCCTCGCCGAGTCGCCGCGCCACGGCTACGAGCTGATCCAGGCGCTCAGCGAGCGCTTCGGCGGCACCTACGCGCCCAGCGCCGGAACGGTCTACCCGCGCCTCGCGAAGCTCGAGGAGGAGGGACTCGTCACGAAGGAGGCCGACGGCCGCAAGACCGTCTACTCCATCACCGACGCCGGCCGCGCCGAGCTCGCGAACCGCGCGACCGACCTGGGCGACATCGAGGAGGAGCTCACCGACTCCGTCCGCCGGCTCGCCGACGAGGTCCGCCTCGGCGTCGCGGAGGCGATGAAGAGCCTCCGCGCCGACCTGGCCAGCGCCGCCCGCGACTCGCGGGAGCCCGGACGCCGACCGGAGCACTCCGCCGAGGAGCCGCGCCCGCAGGACACGTCCGGCACCCCCTCCGAGCAGCCCGCGCCGGAGCAGGCCGCGCCGGCCTCGCCCGACGCGCGCACCGCCTCGCGGATCGCCCTGCGCGACGCCGAGGTGCTGCTCACCGAGTTCCGCGACGAGCTGCGCGCGGAGCTGCGCACCGCCGCCTCCTCGGGATCGGTGACGACCGCGAGCGTCGACGCCCTGCGCGCCGCGCTCGACGAGGCCCGCGCCTCGGTCCGCTCCACCCTGGGCTGAGCCCGGACACCGCACCGCCGGGAGGGCGGGGATCCCGCCCGGGGTCCCCGCCCTCCTGGCGCTACTGCCGCCCGACCGCCAGCGCCTCCTCCTCCACGTCGAGGAACGCCAGAGCGCTCACCACCGCCGGCTCCTGGTACCGCCCCTCGGAGCGCGCGCGGAGCACCGCCTCCCGCTCGGCCGCGATCATCACGCGCCGGAGCCGGTTGTAGGCCTGCGGGAGCGGCTCCACGCCCTCGCCCTCCGGAGGGTTCTCCAGGGCGTCGGCGAGGAACGTCGCGTTCCGCCGCAGCCGGTCGAGAACGCGGTCCTCCACTCCGTCCTGCGGCTCCGCGTCGAGCCGGGCGAGGCCGGCGGCCTGCGCCTCGGCGAGCAGCATCTGCTTCTCGACGTGCTCCTGCATCTCGTTCGGGGCCGGGAGCTTCAGGGCGCGGACGAGCCGCGGGAGCGCGAGCCCCTCGACGAGCGTCCCCGCCACCACGATGAAGGCGAGGAACTGCAGGAACGCGCGCTGCGGCGTCTCCGCGGGCAGGAGGAACGCGGCGGCGAGGGTGACCACGCCGCGGATGCCCGCGAACGACACCCCGATCGCGGTCGGCCAGGTCCACCCGCGCTGCTGCAGCCGGCGCGGACCGTGCCGGAACAGCAGCGTCGTCATGCACATCCAGGCCACGCGGCTCCCGACCAGCGCCGCGAGCACGGCCGCGCCGATGCCGACCGTCTGCCAGACCCCGATGCCCGAGTCGGCCGTCGCCTCCACCACCGACGACAGGCTCAGCCCGATGAAGAGGAACACCGCGTTCTCGAGCAGGAACTGGATCGTCCGCCAGTTGAGCGACTCCGCGATCCGCGCCTGCGCCGACTGGATGACCGGCGCCCGGTAGCCCAGGTAGAGCCCCGCTACCACGACCGCCAGCACCCCGGAGCCGTGCAGCAGCTGCGCCGGGATGAACGCGACGTAGGGCGTCACCAGCGAGAGGCTCGTGTCCAGGACGGACGACTGCACCTGCTTGCGCACGAACCCGAGCAGCACGGCGATGCCGATCCCGACCCCGCCGCCCACCGCCACGGCCAGCACGAAGTCGAGCGCGATGCGCCCGGGAGTCACCGTGCTGACGATCGCCAGGAGGGAGGCGTTCAGCGCCACCAGCGCGGTCGCGTCGTTGAGGAGGCTCTCGCCCTCGAGCACCGTGAGCATGCGCCGCGGCAGGCGGAGCCGCCCCGCGATCGCCGTGACCGCCACCGCGTCCGTGGGCGCCACGATCGCGCCGAACGCGAGAGCCGCGGCGACCGTGATCGCCGGGACGACCATCCAGGCCACCGCGCCGACCACCGCGACCGTGAAGACGACGAGCCCGACCGACAGCAGGAGGATGCTGTCGCCGCGGGCGCGGACGTCGAGGACGGAGGTGCGGATCGCCGCCGCGTAGAGCAGCGGCGGCAGGATCCCGAACAGCACCACGTCCGGCTCGACCACCACCTCCGGGATCCCGGGCACGAAGGAGGCGAGGGCTCCGACGGCGACGAGCGCCACGGGAGCGGACCAGTTCACCCGCCCCGACAGCCCGGTGACCAGGACGGTCACCACCACGAACGAGACGATCCAGACGATCGCGACGACGGGCTCCTCCATCGCGTCACTCCTCCCGGGCGTCCGCGCGCCACGGCCCCATTGTGGCCGCCCGGAGAGCAGCCCGGACAGCCGCCGGGAGGGTGCGGCTAGCGGCCGGCCTCGTGGATGTCGCGCGCCTTGGTGACCTTCGCCGGGTCCACCGGGTTCATGCCGAGGACGATCTTGCCGCGCGAGTGCCGCTTCTCGAGGTCGTCGAAGGCGTCCTGCACCTGGTCGAAGGGGTAGAAGCCCGAGACGAGCACCCGCAGCTTCTGCTCGCCGACGAGGCCGACCAGCTCGCCGAGGATCTCGGTGTCGCGCTGGGCGGTCTCGGCGTCGGGCCAGACGGCGCGCAGCTCGATCTCCTTGCGGTCGTCGCTGGAGTGGAAGCGGCCCGCCGCGATGCCGAGCTCGTCGGCGAGGGCGTCGTTCTCCCCGCCGAAGTTGTCGAGGAACACCGTGACCCCGCCGGGCGCCGCCGCCCGGATGCGGTCGGCGATCCCGTCGCCGTAGACCACCGGCTTCACGCCGATCTGGCGGAGGTAGTCGAAGTTGCGCTCGCCGCAGGTGCCGATCACCGTCGCGCCGCGGAGCTTCGCCAGCTGGATCTCGAGGCTGCCCACTCCTCCGGCCGCGGCGGAGACGAGGACGGTGTCGTCCGGTCCGACGTGCGTGGCCTCGAGCGCACGCCACGCGGTCACTCCGGCGAGGAACAGCGCGCCGCCGACCTCCCAGCTCACGGAGGCGGGCTTGGCGACGAGGTTGCGGCGCGGCACCACGACGTGGGTCGCGTGCGAGCCGACGAGCGCGTGGCCGACCACGTCGCTGCGGAGCCTGATGTCGGTGACGCCCTCGCCGAGGGCGACGACGACGCCCGAGAAGTCGGTGCCCTGGCGCATCGGGAAGGCGGCGGAGTGGTCGGAGTCGAACTGGCCCTGCCGGATGAACGCCTCCATGTGGTTCACCCCGGCGGAGAGCACCTCGACCAGCACCTCGCCCGCCCCGGGCTTCGGCCGCTCGACCTCGGCGATCTCGAGGACGTCCGCGTCGCCGAAACGGCTGTACTGGACGACGCGGGCGGCGGTGGGGCTCAGACGGGACATGCGCTCATCATCCGCCCCCGCCGCCCGAAGCCCCCGGCCCCCGAACGGGGGCGTGCGACTCAGGAGGGGTCGCTCGGGCAGTACAGCTGGGTGCGCGGACCGGAGCGGTCGATGACGTGCTCGGACATCGGCCGGCCGCAGAGCGGGCACGCCTGCCCCGCCGGCGCCTCCTGCTCGGGCTGGTCGTACGGGCCGAGCGGCGGCGGGCCGATCCAGGGGAACAGCCGCGCGTTGAAGCGCTGGTAGAGGGAGCCGGTCTTCTTCCGCGTCATATCCTTAGTGTACTAACCATCAGGGCACGATGAGAGGATGACGCCGTGGAAACCGACCCGCTCGCCCTCCAGAACCAGGTCTGCTTCTCCCTCGCCGTCGCGGCGCGCACCGTCATCGGGCTGTACCGCCCCGTGCTCGAGCCGCTCGGGCTCACGCACCCGCAGTACCTCGTGATGCTCGCGCTCTGGGAGCGCAGCCCCCGCTCGCTCGCCGACCTCGGCTCCGCCCTCCGCCTCGAGCCGGCCACGCTCAGCCCGCTCGTGAAGCGCCTGGAGGCGAGCGGCCACGTCACGCGCGCCCGGAGCAGCGACGACGAGCGCCGCCTCGACGTCGCGCTGACCCCCTCCGGAGCGGCCCTCCGCGAGCAGGCCCTGCAGGTTCCTCCGCAGATCGTGGAGCGGCTCGACGTCCCCCTCGAGGAGCTCACCGCGCTCCGCGACAGCCTCACCGGCCTGATCGGAGCCGCGACCCGCGACGGCCGCTGACCCCCCGCTCGGGGCGCCGGCCGCGAGCACGCCGGCCGCCGCTCCCCGCCGCACCGGGAAACTCCCGGTCACAGCGCGAGATCAGCCTCCGCTCGGCCCGCTCCCGGCCGTCTTGACTGCCCCCTCGTACGGAGTAGTGTCATCGCTCGTGACACACGAGGGCCCCCCGTCCGCCGCGGACGGATCATCGGCCGACGCGACCGAGCTGCGCACCGCCAAGCACTTCTTCATCGGCGAGCCGCTCCCCAGCGACAAGCTCGAGGGACAGCTGCTGCAGAAGCGGCTCGCGCTCCCCATCTTCGCCAGCGACCCGCTCTCCTCCGTGGCCTACGCGCCGCAGGAGCTGCTGATGATCCTGCTGCTCGGCGGGCTCTCCTTCCTCACCTTCGCCCCCTGGGTGGCCGCATGCGTGGTCGTCCTTTTGGTCGTGGTGGTGCTGAGCTACCGCCAGCTGATCCGGGCGTACCCGTCCGGCGGCGGCGACTACGAGGTCGCCCGCACCAACCTGGGCGAGACGGCGGGCCTCACGGTCGCCGCCGCCCTCCTCGTGGACTACGTGCTCACCGTGGCCGTGTCGGTCGCCTCCGGAGTCGACAACATCATCTCCGCGGTGCCCGAGCTGGCGCCGCTGCGGGTCGAGCTGGCGATCCTCTTCGTCGTGCTGCTGGCGGCCGTGAACCTCCGCGGCGTCTCGGAGTCGAGCCGCGCCTTCGCCGTCCCGACGTACCTCTTCGTCGCGAGCGTCTTCGTGATGGTCGTCGTCGGCCTGGTCCGCACCGCCTTCGGCGACACCCCGGTCGCGGAGTCGGCGGGCTTCACCGTGCAGGGCGAGCAGCTCACGCAGGCGGCCGTCGTCCTCCTGCTGCTGCGCTCCTTCGCCAGCGGCTGCGCGGCGCTCACGGGCGTCGAGGCGATCTCGAACGGCGTGCCCGCGTTCCGCGCCCCGAAGGTCAGGAACGCCCAGCGCACCCTCGTCGCGATGGGCACGATCGCGATCGTGCTCTTCGTCGGCCTGACCGCCCTCGCCCTGCTCTCGAACGTGCACTACGCCGAGAACGCCTGCCACCTGGTGGGCTTCGCCGACTGCGCCACGACCCCGCAGCGCTCCGTGATCGCGCAGGTCGCCGCCGCCACGTTCGGCAACAACACGATCCTGTTCTTCATCATCCAGGCCGCGACCGCCGCCGTCCTGCTCCTCGCGGCGAACACCGCGTTCAACGGCTTCCCGCTGCTGGGCTCCGTGCTGGCCCGCGACGGCTACGCGCCCAAGTCGCTGAACACCCGCGGCGACCGCCTCATCTACTCCAACGGAGTGATCATCCTGGCGCTCGTCGCCGCGATCATCCTGCTCGTCTACCAGGCCTCGCTCACGAGCCTCGTGCAGCTGTACATCATCGGCGTCTTCGTCTCGTTCACGCTCGGGCAGTCGGGCATGGTCAAGCACTGGGTGCGGATGATCCGCAACGGCGAGGGCTCGCGCACCGTCTACACGAGCCTGGCCATCAACCTGTTCGGCGCGACGCTGACGTTCGCGGTGCTCGTCGTCGTCACGATCACGAAGTTCACCCACGGCGCCTGGCTCGTCTACCTGGTGATGCCGATCCTCGGCGTCCTGATGGCCGGCGTCTACCGCTACTACCGCGACGTCGAGAAGGAGATCGAGGTCGACCCGACCACGACCTTCGGCGCCAACGGCGACCACGCGATCGTGCTGGTGGGCCGGATGAACAAGCCCACGCTGAAGGCGCTCGACTACGCCATCGCGGCGCGGCACGAGACGCTGGAGGCGGTGCACTCCTCCATCGACGACGCGCAGACCGCGCAGCTCAAGGCCGACTGGGCGCAGATGGACATCGAGGTGCCGCTGCGCTGCGTGGCCTCTCCCTACCGCGACATCTCGTACCCGCTGATCAAGTACATCAAGGCCCACCGCCTCGAGCACGGCTCCGAGATCACGACGGTCTACATGCCGCAGTACATCGTCGGGCACTGGTGGGAGGCGTTCCTCCACAACCACAAGTCGCGGCGGATCCGCCAGAAGCTCCTGCTGGTGCACGGAGTGACGGTGGCGCTGGTGCCGTGGCTGCTCGACTCGTCCGAGCTGATCTACGGACGCCGCTCGCGGCCGATCCCCGGCCAGACGCGCCGCGGCGAGCCTGTGCGCCCGGTGACCCGCCGCCCGATCCCGCCCGCGTCCTCGCTCCCCCAGGGGGCCGCCGGCGAGGGCGCTCCGCGCATCCCGCAGCGCCCGGCCGCGCAGAACCGGCCGCGCTCGAAGCGGCGCTGAGGCGGCGGGGGCCCGGAAACGGGTAGAGGGCCCGCGGCGTGTGCCGCGAGCCCCCGATTTCCCCTTAGTGCCTTCCCCCGAAGGCGGCCCGCCCCAACGGGCCGTGTCCGACGCTATCGGTGGGCTATGCACCGGCGCATCCTCCTCGCGACGGATGCCCGTGCTCCCTTGAGACGACAGGCTCGTCCTCCGTCGTCTCAGACGACGGCCCCGCGCACCCCTCGGCCGGTGAGCCACCAGACCGCCGCGACGGCGACCGCGGCCGTAGCGCCGCCTCCCACGAGCAGGATCGCCGCCCGCACCACGTGCGCCCGGTAGGCGGCGTCGAGCGGATCGATGCCCGCCCCCGCCAGCACGATCCCGGCGGGAACCACCGCGGCCGCGAGCACCACGGCCGCGGCCGCGATGCGCACCGGCTGCCGGCCGTCGGAGCGGAGCTTCCGGGGACGGCGGCCGACGTACCAGACCACCGCGCCGATCCCGAGCCCGAGCAGCCCGAGCACGCCGCTCGCGTACTGCGCCCATCGGAAGCCGGGGAAGGGCCCGAGCTCCTGCTGCAGCAGCGGGATCGCCGAGACGAAGAGGCCGCCCCTGTGGGTGAAGCCGTCCCACATCACGTGGCTGGCGGCTCCGATGGCGATGCCGGCGGCCGCGAAGACGAGCACGCGGATCCACTCGGCGGCCCCGCGGAGCGGCGAGCGCCGGGGACGCAGGCGCGAGCGGACCAGCGCGGGCGCGAGGTCGCGCCAGGCCGGAGCGACGACCGCGCTCCACAGCGCGAGGCCGAGCATTCCGAGCAGCAGGTCGACGGTGACGACGCCGAGGAGGGAGTGGGTGGACTCGCGGGCGACGGCGATCGGGAGGTACATGCCGATGTCCGGGACCATCGCGCCGATGGCCACGGCCGCGGCGGGGATCCGGCCGTTCGAGAACGCGAGCGCGACGACGGCGTGGCTCGGCGTGAAGGGCATGACACGCACGCTATCCCGGCAACGCGACCGGCGAGTGTCCGCGTCGCGAAGCGCGCGTCACCGATCGCGGTCCGGCTCCTGCGCCCCACTCCGGCTCGTCGGCCTCCCGGGGCCGGCGGTCAGCCCGAGGAACGTGATCCCCAGGACGAGGAACACCGGCCAGACCGGATTCCCTAGGACCGCGAAGACCGCTCCCGCCGCGAGGAACAGCGGACCCGTGACCGCGTTCCAGCGCCGGGACGCCTCCTCCGACGACATCCGACCCGAACCCTTCCCGTCCTGTGCGCGCACCATCCCTCCACGCTAGATCGCCTCCGCGAGGCCCGCCTCCCCCGTCCGGCGGAGCCGCGCGCTCGGGGAGCTCCGAGCGCTGCGACCGTAGAATCGTCCGGAAGTCCGGCCCTCCGGGCCCAGCGGCGACGGATCGGAGCGGGTGTGCGGAAGGCGTTCGCGATCCTCCGCCTGGCCCTCGCCGGGCTGGGCGCGGTCGGACTCGTCGGCGACTTCTTCTACACGCTGGGCTTCCGCGCGTTCCAGATCGACAACTTCTTCGCCTACTTCACGACGCAGTCGAACATGGCCGGGGTCGTGGTGCTGGGCCTGTCCGGCCTGGTCGCCCTCGCGCGCGAGCGGGAGCCGCGCTGGCTCAGCACCGTGCGGGCGCTCGTGCTCACCTACATGGTCGTGTCGGGGATCGTCTTCGGGCTGATCGCGGTCGAGGCCAACAACCGCGGCGTGCGGGTCGACGTGCCCTGGTCGAGCGCGCTCCTGCACTTCGTGATACCGACGCTCGCGATCCTCGACTGGATCCTCGGACCCGGCCGCCGCCCGGTCGCCTGGCGCGGGGCGCTGACCGTGCTCGGCTTCCCGATCGTCTGGGGCGTCATCACCCTGGTCCGCGGGGCCCTCATCGGCTGGTACCCGTACTTCTTCCTCGACCCCGGCCAGGTCGACGGACCCGTGATGTTCGTGCTCTACGACGTGATCGTGCTGAGCCTGATCTCCGGCATCGCCGCGTTCGTCCTCGCGCTCAGCCGGGTGCGGCCGCTCGGGGCGGCGCACGCGTCGGAGTGGCGGGGGCCGCTGGCGCGGCTCCGCGAGCTCGTCAGCCGGGGACGACGGCGAACGGCTCGAGCGCCGTCTGCGCGAGGGTGACCAGCTCGTCGTCGCTGAGGTCCTGCAGCGAGAGGGCCTGATCCGCTCCGACCAGCCCGACGAGCACCGCCTCGCCGGTCGACGGCTGAAGATTGAGCCACTCGGTGATGCCCGCCTCGGAGCCGACGAGCGACCAGCGCGCGGGGGCGCCGGCGTCCCAGAACGCCTCGTCGAAGCGCAGCCACAGCGTCTCGACGACGCCGGAGCCGAGGGCCGCGACGGCCGCGCGCTGCGCGAACGGGAGCGGCGGGTCGAAGGCGATCGCGTCCGTCTGGAGCACCCCGATCGGCACGGTGACCAGCACCCGGTCCGCTGTGAACGACTCGCCGGTGCCCAGGCGGATGCTGACGCCGGTGTCCGTGTAGCCGATGCCGCTCACCACGGCGCGCAGCGAGACCTCGACGTCGGCGAGCAAGGTGTCGACCAGAGGCGCGAGCCCGTCGGTCAGCAGCGCGTCGCCGGAGTCGTCGCTCAGCTCCTCCGCGGTCGTGGCGGCGGAGGCGTCTCCCAGTCCGTACCAGGAGGAGAGCTCCTCGGGAGCGGCGCCGGTGCGCAGCGCGGTCGTCCCGGCGAGGTGCGCCGCCACGCGGGCGGCGTCGCCGTCGCCGGAGCCCGGCTCGGCCTCGGCGGGGTCGGGCGCTCCGGAGCCGGCGAACGACTCGGCGAGCGCCAGGTCCTCCGGCTGCTCCGCTCCCCACTCGAGAGCACGGGTCAGGGCGTCGGCGCCCGTGGTGCCGGTGTCGAGAGCCGCGCCGTCGGCGTCGCTCGAGCGGACGTCGGCGAGGTCGACCGCGGTCGTGACCACGCCCGCGTCCGCGATGCTCTCGCGCAGGGCGGCTCCCGCGCCGGTGAGGGCCCAGGCTCCAGTCTCGACGGCGATCGGCCAGCCGTCCGGAGTCGCGGTGGCGATGCGGCCGCCGGTGCGCTCGCGCGCCTCGACCACGGTGACGTCGAAGCCCGCGTCGGACAGGCGCCGCGCGGCGACCGCTCCGGCGAGACCGGCCCCGATGATCGCGATCCGCTCGCCCTCGTCGGCGACGGCGCTGATCTCGGCGGCCGCGCGGACCCCGGAGTTCCAGGCGCCCTGGAGCGTGCCGGGCGCCTCCGTGTCGGTGGCCTCGCCCGCGAGGAAGACGCGGTCGAGGACCGCGGTGCCCAGGTCGGTGCGGTTCTGCGGCGTCGCGCCGACGGGCAGGTACGAGACGGAGCCGAGCGCGTACGGATCCTCGGCCCAGGCGGAGCGCACGAAGGCGGCCGGCGCGGGGACGGCGGTGGTGCTCGGCGTGGGCACGGGGGCCTTCGTGACCGAGCGGGTCGGCGTCGGACGCGACGGCGTGCAGCCCGCGAGGGCCAGGAGCCCGACTCCCGTGGCGGCTCCCGAGAGGAAGAGGCGGCGTCCGATCGTCATCCCGGACATCCTACGTTCTCGGCGTTCGGCCGGGGCGGCGCGGGCGGCGTGGCTGACGCCACCGGGCACGCGGCCCGCTCGGAGGTGCGGGGTGACGGCGGGACGGCGAGCGGATAGCGTCGGGGCAGCGCGGACCGGACCGCGGCGACGGGGGACGCGGCATGGACACGACACGGACGCGGACCGCGACGACGACGGCCGGGGCCCCTCCCCGCATTCACCTCCACGCGGTGCTGCTCGGCGCGCTGGGCATGATCGTGGTCCCGCTGCTGATCGTCCTCGCGACCACGGCCTGGTCCTCCCCCGGTCCGGAGGAGTACGTCCGCATGGCGCTCGGCTCGGTGGTCGCGGCGTGCGTCTCGGTGGTCGGCGCCTGGTGGCTCGCCTTCGAGCGGCGCAGCGCCGGGGCACCCGGTCGCACCTGGTTCTGGGGCGTCGCGTGCCTCTTCACGGTCAGCGCGGTCTCGACCATCGGAGCCGCCGCCGACCGCCTCACCGGCCTGATCACGGGCTGAGCAGGTGGACGTCCAGGCGCGGTCACCGCGCTCGCCTCACTCCTCGGCGACCGCCCCGATGGCCCCGAGTCCCGCCTCGAGCGATCGGCAGCAGCATCGGCGCCGGTGATCGCCCCGACGAGACGACCGAGCGGCTCCGGCTGTTCCGTCCCGCCGAGAGCGATCTGGACGAGCTGTGGCGGCTGTACTCCGACGAGCGGATCGCGGCGGGCGACCCCCTCCTCCGACACGGCTCCGTCGAGCAGACCCGGGCGGTGCTCGCCCGCCGAACGGCGCAGTGGGAACGGGACGACCTCAGCAGCTGGGTCGTCCGGCTGCGGAGTCCCGAGGGCGGCTCGGACGGTGCGATCGGGATCGGCGGATGCACCCTCCTCACCGACACGGCCTGGAACGTCGCGTTCACCGTCCATCCGGACCACTGGGGCAGGGGGTACGCCAAGGAGGTCGCCTCCGCAGGGATCGCTCGGGCGCGGCGGCTCCGGCCGGAGCTCCCCGTGACCGCGGTCGTCGCGGAACGGAACGAGCGATCGCACCGCACGGTCGCTCGACTCGGTCTCGAACGGAGGTGGGCGGGCCCCGACGCGCACAGCCCTGACCCCGCGGCTCGCATCGTGCTCTACTCCGACCGCCTCCTCTCCGAGGACGAGATCGGCCGCCTCACGAGCTGAAGGCGCCGCGTGGCGCTGATCGCCGCAGGCAGCAGCGGAGCCGAGACGCCTGCGCGAGACCGGGACGTCACGTTCCGGTGCGCCTCCTGGCCCCATCTTTCTTCCCGGCGGGCGGCGCTGCGCACGAGTGGGTGGGCGGCGCGGCACTCGCGCTGACCCTCCTCGCGATCGCGCTCGGCGGCCGGCCGACAATTCGGGGCAGGAGGGGCGCGGAGGTACTCGCCGGACCGGGCATCCGAAGCCGGTCGCCGCGAGCGGCGTTAGCGTCGTCGGATGGCGAGCACTCAGGGCGTGCGGCCGGAGGCGGACGTCGTAGCCCGCCGAACCGAGTCGGCGCTGCCGCTTGATCGGCGGATGCCTCGAGACGGTGTCCCTGCTCGCGGGCACGCCCTACGGCGACGCGCCGGGCTTCGCTCGCCGCTACGCGCCGGAGGGGACTGTCGTCTACTTGGAGGCGGCCGGGTCCGACTCCGTCTCGGTGCTCCGGATGCTCACCTCCCTCCGCCTCGCGGGCTGGTTCGAGCAGGCGACCGGCGTCCTGATCGGCCGGACCGCGGGCGCGTCCCTGCCCGAGCTGAGCCAGGAGGACGCGGTGCGGCGCGCTCTCGGCGATCTCGGCGTGCCGGTGATCCTCGACGTCGACACCGGGCACCAGCCGCCGCAGATGCCCCTGGTCAACGGCGCGCTCGCCGAGATCGCGCTGAGCGGGCCGACGGCCTCGATCACGCAGCGGCTCGTGCCCTGACGGCGCGTGCGGAGAGATCCCGTCGAGCAGTGCCACCTCGCGGCACGGCCGCCGCCGCTCCCGGCCCTCCTCCGCCCGCCGAGCGCAAGGCCGAGCGGCGGGGAGGCGCCGAGTGGTAGACCTGGGGGCATGAGCAACGACATCCGCGCACTCGCCGAGGGCGAGAGCTACCTCGCCTTCTTCCAGGGCGGGCCGTTCGACGGCCAGACCGAGAACCGCGTCAGCACCGAGGGGGGCTACGAGAAGGAGGTCGACGTCTACGCCGCCGTCGACGGCCAGGAGACGCACCTCGTGTACAACGCCGTCTCCGCGAAGGAGGTCGGCGAGGCGGTCCACGTGACCTACTCGATCGACACTCCCGACTCCGACCCGATCGAGGACCCGGAGGACCGCGGCGGCGGATTCCAGTAGTCCGCACCACCCTTCGGATGCCGCTCCGGCGTCGCGCTCAGCGCGGCCGGGGCGGCATCGGCATGTGAGGACGCGCCACTCCGGAGACCACTCCTCCCGCCGCTCCTAGGATGATGGTTCCTCACTGTCTCGGCCGATTCAGGTCCGCGTTCCTCGGGAGCCGCCGTGTCCGATCCGCTGATCCGCCCGATGCCCCTCCGCGGCGACTCCGCCCGGCACTGGCTGCGGGCCCGCCACGCCGAGGCCGGGCCCGACCCCGCGTTCGCCGTCACCGGGCAGGAGGCGGCCGCCGAGGGCGTGCTCCTCCGGCGGATCTGGCACACGGCCGGCACGATCGACTTCCGCCCGAGCCCCCGCGCCGACCCGGGGTCGGTGGTGCTCCTGCTCCCGCTCGAGGGCGCGTTCACCGTCGCCAGTCGGGAGGAGCGCGAGTTCGTCGGCCGCGGCACCCTCGCGGTGCTGCCCGCCCGATCGGGAGCGACGATCAGCACGAGCGCTCCCAGCTCCCGGCTCGTCCTGGTCGTGCGGCCCTCGGGCGACACGGATCCGCCCGTCGGCCTCACCGTGGTCTCCTCCCCCGCGGCACCGGTGCTGGTCGCCGCCGCGAACGCCGTGCTCGAGGCCGGGCTGCCCATGAGCCCCGGGCTGCACACCGCGCTGCGGGGCCTCGCCGCGGCCGTCGTCGCGGACTGACGGGAGCTGTCAACCCTCCCCGCCCCGGCCATCCGCTCGCAGGGACGTCCTCGAACATCGAGTGACGCCGATCGTCGGCGCCGGAAGGAGCACTCGCCATGGCCGAGATCACCGCCCACCACGGACTCTTCAAGGACACGGACCTGCACGTCGACGACACCGGCGGATCGGGCCGCCCCGTGGTCCTCATCCACGGCTGGCCCCTCTCGGGCGAGTCGTGGAAGGAGCAGATCCCCGCGTTCGCCGAGGCCGGCTACCGCGTCGTCACCTACGACCGCCGCGGCTTCGGGCGCAGCGACAAGCCGCTCACCGGCTACAGCTACGACACGCTCACCGAGGACCTGCACACCCTCCTCACCGAGCTCGACCTGCAGGACGTCACCCTGGTCGGCTTCTCGATGGGCGGCGGCGAGGTCGCCCGCTACTTCACGAAGTACGGCGCCGATCGCCTGCACAGCGTCGTCTTCGCCTCGGCCGTCCCGCCGTACCTGATGAAGACGGACGACAACCCGGACGGCCCGCTCGAGAAGGCGCAGGCCGCGCAGATGACCGCGGGCCTCACGAAGAGCGAGGACGACTTCTACGACCGGTTCACCACCGACTTCTTCTCGGTCGACGGCGTGCTGAAGGTGACGGAGGAGCAGCGCCAGGAGGCGATCGCCCTGGCGAAGCAGTCGGCCAAGCACGCGGCACTCGCCTGCATGACGGCGTTCGCGACCACCGACTTCCGCGAGGACCTGCCGAACGTGTCGGTGCCCGCGCTCGTCATCCACGGCGACGGCGACGGCACGGTTCCGTTCGAGGGCTCCGGCGCCCGCACCCACACGGCGATCCCCGGCTCCGAGCTGCACGTCGTCCACGGCGCCCCGCACGGAGTGACCGTGAGCCACCCGGAGGAGTGGAACCGCGTCGTCCTGGAGTTCCTCGCGAAGTAGCGGCGGCACTCCCGCATGCTGGTCGAGCAGCCCGGCAGGGGCGTATCGAGACCCGTCGCACGGACACGGATCTCGATACGCGCCCTGTGCGCTGCTCGCTCAGCATGGTCCGCAGACGCTTCTCCGGAGCCCCCGCGTCAGCCCTTCTCCGCGCCCTCGGTCGTGTTCATGATCCGCCGCTGGAAGACGAAGAACAGCACGGCCACCGGGATCGACATCAGCACCGCGGCCGCGAGCTGCAGCGGGTACTGGTTGCCGGTACCCAGCTGCCCCGACACGAGCGACGCGACTCCGGTCGTCAGCGTGTTGAGCTCCGGCGACTGCCGAGACACCACGAAGTGCGAGAACTCGTTCCACGAGCCCTGGAACGACAGGATGAACAGCGTCACGATCGCCGGACGCGCCATCGGCACCACGATCGAGCGGAAGGTCCGAAACACCCCGGCCCCGTCGATCCGCGCGGCCTCCTCGATGGAGAGCGGGATCGAATCGAAGAACTGCTTCATGATGAAGATCCCCGCCGCGTCCACGATCAGCGGGACGATCATCCCCGCGTAGCTGTCGTAGAGGCCGAGCTGCTTGAGGATCAGGAACCGCGGGATCAGCAGCACCACCGCGGGCACGCTCATCACTCCGATGAACAGCGCGAACAGCAGGCCCCGTCCGCGGAAGCGCAGCCGCGACAGCGCGTAGCCGGCCAGCGAGTCGAAGAAGACCCGGCCGACCGTGACGAACACGGTGACGATCACCGAGTTGAGCGTCCACAGCGGCAGCGGCACGTCGGTGAACAGACGCTCGTAGGAGGCGAACGACCAGGTCGCGGGCAGCAGCGACAGCGGGTTCGCGGTGGCGTCGGCGTCCGACTTGAACGACGAGGCGACCGAGATCAGGAACGGGTAGATGTACACCAGCGCCAGCGCGATCAGCAGCAGGTAGCCGCCGATCAGCGACGCGCGGCCGCGGGCGCCGAGGCGGATGCGGCGGTGCGGGACCGGCGCGGCGGGCTCGGGGCTCTCGGGGGCGCGGGTGCCGGGCTCGGTCAGCCTGCTCATCGGATGCCTCCCGTGGTGAGGGTCGTCGCGGCGTCGGCGCGGGCGGCGCGGCGGGGGCGCCGGCGCGGCTCCCCCTTCTCGCGGAGGAGCGCCCGCTGCAGGAGCGTCAGCACGACGATGATGAAGAAGAGGATGAAGGCGATCGCGGCGCCCTGTCCCCAGCGGAGGTCCGTGAACGAGGACTCGTAGGCGAGGTACGCCGGGGTGAGCAGCGTCTTGCCCGGCGCCCCTCCTCCGGTGAGGTAGATCTGGTCGAACACCTGCCAGGTGCCGATCAGTCCGAGGGTCAGCACGGTGAAGAGCGTGGGCTTGAGCATCGGCAGGGTGACCGAGAAGAACTTCCGGAGCGGGCCGGCGCCGTCCATGAGCGCCGCCTCGTCGATCTCGGCGCCGATGTTCTGCAGCGCCGCGAGGAACAGCAGCATGAACGTGCCCGAGGTGGTGAAGATAGCCATCGTGATCAGCACGCACATCGCGACGGACGGGCCGGACAGCCAGTCCCACCAGGTGAGGCCGAGCGGGGCGCCCGCGGCCAGCGGCCCGGAGCCGTCGACGCCGACGGCGCCCAGGAGCGAGTGCAGGACACCGGTCGGGTCGGCCATCCAGGTCGGCCCGTCGGCGCCGAACCAGCCGAGCACCGCGTTGACGACGCCCGAGGCGGAGAAGAGGAACAGGAAGATCACGGTGATCGCGATCGAGGAGGTGACGGAGGGGAAGTAGAAGGCGGTGCGGAAGAAGCCCCGGCCCCGCAGGATCCGCCGGTTCACCTGCACGGCGAGGAAGAGCGCGAGCGCGGTCTGCAGCGGCACCACGAGCAGCACGTAGTAGACGTTGTTGCGGATCGCGGTGCCGAAGTCCTTCTGCGCCAGGCCGGAGTCGGTGAGCACCGCGCGGTAGTTGTCGGCTCCGACGAACTGCGCGGTCGGCCCGAGGGGCGAGCCGAGCCCGTTCCAGTTGCTGACGCTGACCCAGAGGGCGAGGCCGATCGGGACGACGAGGAACACGCCGATCACGACGATCGCCGGGAGGGTGAAGAGCCAGCCGTAGCGGGCCTCGTGCCCGCGGATGCCGGAGCGGCGGCTCCGGGGGGCGGCGGTGGTGCTCATCGATGCGTCTCCTTCGACTCACGTGCGCGGGGTGGGGCGTGCCGGTCGGGCACGGGGAGGCGGCGGTCGGGTCCGCCGCCTCCCGGCCGGGCTACTTCGCGTTCGCGGTGTCGAGCGCGTCCTGCAGGTTGGTCTGCAGGTCGCCGAGGATCGACTCCGGGTCGCCGGTCGCGAGGCCCTCGAGCGCCGAGTTGAAGTCGGTGATGACGGTCGCCGCGCCGGCGAAGGCCACCGGGCTCACCGCGTAGTCGTTGCCGGAGACGAAGGCGGCGTTCTCGGGGTACTTCGTCGCGTACTCGGCGGCTCCGGTCTCGGTGGAGGGGATGACTCCGAAGGCGTCCGAGAAGGCGAGCTGCTGCTCGTCCGAGGTCAGGGCCGACACGAGCGACTCCGTCTTCTCGGCCGTGGCGCTGCCGACGGGGATGCCCCAGCAGTTGCTGAAGGTGAAAGTCGACTTCCCGCCGGGGCCGGCGGGGAGCTCGGCGACGCGGTAGTTCACGTCGGGGTAGTCGGCCGCGAGCGCTCCGTTGATCCACGGGCCCTCGATGACCATCGCCGCCGCGCCCTTGCCGAACGCCTCGCCGGACCAGCCGGAGTCGAGCGCGGCCGGGAACTTCAGCACGCCGTCGGTGAGCAGCGTCTTCACCTCGGTCAGGCCCGCGACGTTCTCAGGGGTGTCCGCGGTGACGGTGGTGCCGTCCTCCGAGAGGAGCGATCCGCCGGCCTGGTTCATGAAGGTGCCGATGCGCGCGTACTCGGCGCCGAAGGAGAGCCCGGTCACTCCGTTCGCGGTCAGCTTCGTCGCCGCCGACTCGAGCGAGGCCCAATCGGTGGGGACGTCCGCGTCGGTGAGGCCGGCCGCCGCCCAGAGGTCCGTGTTGATCACGAGGCCGAGCGTGGAGAAGTCCTTGGGCTCGCAGTAGAACCGGTCGTCGTAGCTGAACGCGTCGCGCAGCGCCGGGTAGAAGGCGTCGGCGTTCCCGGCGTCCTGGGCGTACGGCTCCAGGTAGCGGTTGCTCGCGTAGGTCTGGAACTGGTCCCAGCTCATGTAGAAGAGGTCGGGCGGGTTGCCGCCGGAGAAGCCCTGGCCGAGCTGCTGCGTCAGGTCGCTGGCGGCGACCACGTCGACCGTTGTGCTGTTCTGCTCGCCCCAGGCGTTCACGGCGTCGGTGACGGCGGTCGTCTCGGCGTCGCCGGACGAGCCGATCATCACGGTGAGGGCGGAGTCGCCGCCCGCGTCACCGGAGTCGGAGCCGCTCGAGCAGGCGGCGAGCGGGAGCAGCAGGCCTCCGGCGAGGATCGCGGCACCCCAGCGTGCCGCGCGGTGGGTGGGTGTCATGGTCTGGCCTTTCGTGGGGAGGGGCGCCGGTCGGAGTGACGGCGCCTCAGTCGGCGGGGTGGTGGAGCGGTGTGCGGAGCACGAGGTGGGGCTCGATCAGGCGGTGGGCCTCGCCCGGCGCGAGCGAGCGGTGGACGACGTCGTCGCCGCGCTCGCCCAGCAGGAGCTCGAGCGCGCCCGCGGCCACCGCGTCGAGGTCCTGCTCGATGCTCGGCAGGCCGACGGCCGCGGCGACGGGGGTGTTGTCGAAGCCGACGATCGGGAGGGAGGGCCGGCCGACGGCCACGGCGGCCATCGAGGCGCCGAGCGCGAGCGAGTCGGAGACGCAGACCAGCCCGTCGAGCTCCGGGGTCGCGCGGAGGAACTCGATGGCCGCGATCCGGGCCTGCTGGACGTCGTCCTCGGAGGAGGCGGCGAGCAGTGGCGCGTCGCGGAACCGCTCGCGGTGCACCCGCTCCCAGCCGCTGCGGCGGTCATCGCCGGTCGCGGATCCGCTCGGCCAGCCGAGGAAGCCGATGCGGGAGCAGCCGCTGTCGGCGAGGTGCGCCGTGGCCTGGGCGAGCCCAGCGGCGCCGTCGACGTCGACCCAGAGGTGCTGCGGGTCGTTGCGGTCGTCGACGCCCCAGGGACGGCCGAAGGTGACGAAGGGCACGGCCTGCTCGATCAGCCAGGCGGTCCGGGGGTCGCCGTAGAAGGTGGAGGTGAGCACGAAGGCGTCGACGTCGGCTCCGTCGCGGAGGCGCCCGATCCGCTCGATCTCCTCCTCCGGGCTCTTCGCCGTGTAGAGGAGGATGCGCATGCCCCGCGCGTCGGCCTGCTCGGTGACGGCGTGGAGGAAGCGGTCGAGCAGGCTGCCGGAGATGCCGTCGAGCACGCGGTCCATCCGGACGCCGATGGTCCCGGACTTGCGGGTGCGGAGGCGGCGGGCGGAGGCGTGCGGCCGGTAGTTGAGGTCGCCGATCGCCTTCTCGACGCGCTCGCGGGTGCTGTCACGGACGATGTGCGGGCTGTTGAGCACGTTCGACACGGTCTGGCGCGAGACGCCGGCGGCACGGGCGACGTCCTCGACGGTCGGCAGTGCCATGCGTCCTCCTCGACGTGCTCTTGATCGTTCCAACCCGGCGGAATATACCGGTTTGATCGATCAAATCCTTCGGTAAGGTTACCTCCGACGACGCCGCTGTCAACCGTCCGCCACGCTCCGGCACTCCCGGGGCCGGCGGAGGACGATCGGCGGCACGCCCCCAGCACCGACGATCCAGTGAGGAGTCGACCGTGACGACCGAGCGCGACGACCGACAGACCCCGCCCCGCCAGCCCCTCCTCCACGACTCCCTCGTCCTGCTCCGCGCACCCGTGCAGCTGTGGTCGGACGAGGCGGGCGAGGTCGGCTCCCGCCCCGTGCACGGGCTCTACCTCGGCGACGTGCGCGTGCTCGCGGGCGCCTCCCTCCGGGTGGGCGGCGCGGCGCTCGAGGCGATCGCGACCGGCCGCGACGGCGCCTCCTCCGCCCGCTTCACCGCGCTCGCCCGCCATCTCGACGACGCCGCCGCGGACCCGCGGATCCGCGTGGTCCGCTCGCGGGAGGTCTCCGCCGGCGGCGTCCGCGAGAGCATCCGCCTCGAGTCGGCGCTGCCCGACGAGGTCGCGACCACCGTCGAGCTGACCCTCGACCCCGACTTCTCGCTCGTGCACGTGGTGAAGGCGGGGCTCCGCGACGAGCCCTCCTTCGCGACCGCACCGGTGGACGGGGGCCTCGACTGGACCCACGGCCGGGTCCGCGCCGAGCTGCGCGCGCCCGGCGCCTCGATCTCGGGCACGGTGCTCACCTGGAGCGTCGTGGTCCCGGCCCGCGGGAGCGTCGAGGTCGTGTGGAGCGTCGCCGCGGAGGACGCCTCCGCCGTGGTCGCCGCCGCGTCCGGACCGGCCGAATGGGCGGGGACCGCGCTCGAGACCGGCGACTCCCGCCTCGCCTCCTGGTGCCGCGCCGCGCTCGACGACCTCGACGCCCTGCGCATGGTCACCGTGGAGCGCCCCGGCGAGCCGTTCCTCGCCGCGGGAGCGCCGTGGTTCTTCACCCTCTTCGGCCGCGACTCGATCTGGGCGGCGCGGATGCTCCTCCCCCTCGGGACCGGGATCGCCGCCTCCACCCTCCGCGTCCTGGCCGGCCTGCAGGGCACCCGCCACGTCGCGGACACCGCCGAGCAGCCGGGCAGGATCATGCACGAGCTGCGCGCCACGACCCTCGAGATCCCCGGCGAGGGCGTCTCGCTGCCCCCGCTCTACTTCGGCACGGTCGACGCCACCGCGCTCTGGGTCTGCCTCCTCCACGACGCCTGGCGCTGGGGGCTCCCGGACGACGAGGTCGAGGAGCTGCTGCCCGCTCTGGAGGCGGCGCTGCGCTGGCTCCGCGACGACGGCGACTCCGACGGCGACGGGTTCCTCGAGTACGTCGACACCACGGGGCACGGCCTCGCCAACCAGGGCTGGAAGGACTCGGGCGACTCGATCCAGTGGCGCGACGGCACGCTCGCGGAGGGTCCGATCGCGCTCTGCGAGGTGCAGGCCTACGCCCACGAGGCCATGGTCGGCGGAGCGGCGCTGCTCGAGCACCTCGGCCGTGACGGCTCGGAGTGGCGCGAGGCGGCGTCGACGCTGAAGGCGCGCTTCGCGGAGGCGTTCTGGATCGACGACGCCGACGGCGGCTACCCGGCGATCGCGCTCGACGCGGCCGGGCGCCCGGTCGACACGATCACCAGCAACCTCGGCCACCTCCTCGGCACCGGCATCCTCTCCCCCGAGCACGCCGCCCGGGTCGCCGAGCTGCTGGTCTCCCCCGGGCTCGACTCGGGCTTCGGCCTGCGCACCCTGGACACCGGCTCGGGCGGCTACTGGCCGCTGTCGTACCACGGCGGCTCCGTCTGGGCCCACGACACCGCGATCGCCGTCACCGGGCTCGCCCGGGAGGGCTTCGGGGCGGAGGCGACGACCCTCTCGCGCGGACTGATCGCCGCGGCCGAGGGCTTCGGCTACCGGATGCCCGAGCTGCACTCGGGCGACCCCGCCGCCGAGGTGCACGCGCCGGTGCCGTACCCGGCGGCCTGCCGACCGCAGGCCTGGTCGGCGGCCGCCTCCGTCGCCGTGCTGTCGGCGGCGCTGGGGCTCGCTCCCGGAGGCGACACCCTGGTCGTCGCGCCGCTCTCGCCCGCGCTCGCCGGGCCGATCCGCGTGGACGGGATCCGCTACCGCGGCTCCGTCGTGCCGGTGGACTGGGACGGCAGGATCTGAGGCGCCGCGCCGCTCAGGGCGGACCGGCTCAGATCAGGCCGGCTCAGGGCAGGCGCGCTCAGGGCAGACGCGCCACGACCGCGCGCGCGATGCGCCGGCCCGAGCGGTTCGCCCCGATGGTCGAGGCCGTCGGGCCGTAGCCGGCGAAGAAGACGCGCGGATCCGTCAGCGAGGCTCCGTCGGCGACCGCGATGCCGCCCTCGCGCTCGCGCAGCCCGAGCGGAGCGAGGTGGCGCAGCTCCGGCCGGAAGCCCGTCGCCCAGATGATCGCGTCGGCGCGCGTGAAGGAGCCGTCCGGCCAGCGCACGCCCTCCTCCTCGATCGACGAGAACATGCCCCGCTCGTGCAGGAGCCCGCGCTCGATCCCGGCGACCACCCGGCGGGTGCGCTGCACGCCCGTGCCGCCGACGATGCTCGGGAGGGGCAGCCCGGCGCGGGCGGCGCGGTCCTGCTCGGCCACCGCCTCCACCGCCGACTCCATCGCCAGCTGCTCGCCGTCGTGGTAGACCACCGGTCGCCGCGTCGCCCACGTCAGCGAGCGCGCCACCCGCTCGAGCTCCAGCAGGAAGCCGATCGCCGAGGTGCCGCCGCCGACCACGAGCACCTGCTTCCCGGCGAAGTCCTCGGCGCGGACGTACTCGGTCGGGTCGATCTGCACGCCGCGGAAGCGGTCGCGCCCGGGGTAGTGCGGGACGAAGGGCGATCCCCAGGTGCCGGTCGCGTTGACGAGCAGACTCGCGCGCTCGACCGCGCGGTCGGACTCGACGACGAGCGGCGACCTCGTGTCGTGCGGCGTCGCACTCGTGACGCGCCGCACCGACTCCGGACGGCGGATCTCGAGACCGAGCTCCTCCTCGTAGCGCCCGTAGTACTCGCGGACCACGTCCCGTGCCGGTCGCCGGTGATCGGCCGTGCGGAACGAGAGCCCCATCCGCTCCATGCCCGGGAGATCGTGCACGCGGTGCGCGGAGCCGAGCCGCAGGGCCTCCCAGCGGAACTGCCAGGCCCCGCCGGGCTCCGGACCGCGGTCGAGGACGATCAGGTCGCGCCCGGGGACGAGGCCGAGACGGCGCAGGTAGTAGGCCACGGACAGACCCGCCTGACCCGCGCCGATCACCACGACGGGACGCGGTGGGGCGACGCTGTCCACGGTGCTCCTGACGCGGTCGAGGATGGGCGGCCGTCCGGCAGATCGAGGCCCGGGGTGGCGTGTCCCCCGTCTGCTAAACTACCGCGTAGATTTCAACTTTCCCTGTCTGCTCTTTTCCCCAGCCGGCTCACTGCCCGTCTGGCCTGTCATCGTGAGGGGGTCACCCATGGGGCGCGGCCGTCAGAAGGCGAAGAACACCAAGATCGCCCGTGAGCTGAAGTCGTTCAGCCCGGCGGTCGATTACAGTGCGCTCGAGCGCGAGCTCAGCCACCCGGACGAGCCGGACTACTCGAAGTGGATCGACGCCGAGGACGACGGCGACGACACGGACCTCGTCGAGGAGCCGCACCAGAAGCGTGCGTGACTCCTCCCGTGAATCGGGGCCGCTCCCTCGGGGCGGCCCCGTTTCGCGTGCGGGCGGTGATCCGGCGGGCGAGCGACCCGAGGTCGAGGAGCCGCTCCGCGCAGCCCCCGCCGACGTCGCCGTCCGGCAGCTGTCGACGCGGGTCGCCTACGAGACCCCGTGGATCCGCGTCCGCGAGGACGAGGTGCTCTGGCCGGGCGGGACGCGCGGCGTCTACTCGGTCGTCGAGCGCGACGACTACGCCCTCGTGCTCCCGCGGGAGCGCGGCGGGTTCTGGCTGGTCGAGCAGTACCGGTACCCGATCGGCCGCCGCGCGTGGGAGTTCCCCGCCGGCGGCTGGCCGCACGGCTCGGCCGGCGGCGACCCCGAGGCTCTCGCCCGTGCCGAGCTGCGCGAGGAGACGGGCCTCCGGGCCGAGCGCCTGACGCACCTGGGCAGGCTCGCGGAGGCGTACGGCTTCGTCGCGCAGTCCGTGGACGTCTTCCTCGCCGAGGGTCTCGAGCACGGCGAGCACGAGCGCGAGGACACCGAGCAGGACATGCGGCAGCAGTGGTTCCCCGATGCGGAGATCGCGGAGATGGTCCGCTCCGGGGCGATCGTCGAGACGGCCGCGGTGGCCGCGCTCGCCCTCTTCCACCTGGAGCGCGGGTCGCTCGGCTGAGCACGTTCTCCCGCTTTCCGCCACTGAGTGCAGAATGTCGGTGCCCCCTGGGACACTGACCGGATGAGCACTTCCCCGCCCGCACGGCTGCCCGTGTGGCAGTCGGAGCGTCGCGGGAGCGACCTCGACGAGGCGCGCGAGTTCTACGCCGGCTCGTACAACGGCTCCGGCTTCCGGGCCGAGCGCTCGGTCGTGCCGTTCGCGTTCCGCTACACGACGACCGGGCCCGGGCCCGTGAGCCTCCACTCCGCCTCCTTCCTCGGCCGGGTGCGCGGCACGGTGGCCCCGAGCGACGTCTACGTCGCCCTCTGGCTGACCGCGGGGCGCGCCTCCCTCGACCTGGGGCGCGACGAGCACCGCCTCGTCGTCGGGCGCCCGGCCATGTTCCCGAGCGGCCGGCCCTTCGGCTTCGAGGCCCTCGAGTACCGCGACGCGCTCGTGCACTTCGAGGCCGCCCACCTCGAGGCGATCGCCGCCGAGCTGCACGGCACCGAGCCCGGCCCGCTGCGGTTCGCCCCCGTGGCGCGCGACACGACCGCCTGGTGGGCGGCGATCCGCCTCCTGCGCGACACCCTCGCCTCCGCGCACACGCCCACCGCGCTGCAGCGCGACGGCGTCGCCCGCATCGCCGCGCTCGCCGCCCTGCAGACCTTCGCCCACCGCATCGCCCCGCTGCCGGCCGTGCCGCCCTCGGTCAGCGCGCGGCGCCTCCGCAGGGCCGTGGAGTTCGTGCAGGCCAATGCCGACCTGCCCCTCGGAGTGGCCGACATCGCCGACGCGGCCGGGCTCACGGTCCGCGGCGTGCAGCTGGCGTTCCAGCGCGCCTTCGGCGAGACCCCGCGGCACTACCTGCGCGACGTCCGCCTCGAGCGCGCGCACGAGGAGCTCTCGGCCGGATCGATCGGCTCGCTGGTGGTCGGCGACGTCGCCGCACGCTGGGGGTTCATCAGCGGCGGCCGCTTCGCCCAGCACTACGCGACGCGGTTCGGCGAGCTCCCGAGCGAGACCCTCCGGCGCTAGCCCCGCCGATCCCCGACGACGGTTCCGCCGAGGGGCGTTCGGGCGTACTGTCCGAGGACCGCCCGCTGCCCCGCGGGCCGCGTCGATGGAGCCGCGAATGTTCGAACCCGGAGGATCCGCGCGGCCTGTCGCGCGGGTCGGCTACGTCACCGCCGCCCTGCTGGTCGGCGCGATCCTGGTGGGCGGCGCGGTCGGCGCCGCCGTCGCCCTGGTCCTCTACCTGCCCGGCGTCCTCGCCGCCGACGGACCGCCCGGGCTGGTGAGCTTCGGCCTGCTCATGGGAGCGGCCTCCGGCGCGGGCATCGGAGTCGTCGGAGGCGCGGGAGCGGTCGCCGGCATGGTCGCGGTGCGCGTCGCGAGCCGCCGCGACGGCCCGTTCGTGCTCGGCACCAGCGCGGGCGCCGGTCTCGGCGTGCTGGTCGCCTCCGCGAACCTGCTCGTCAGCCGCGACGCCCCGACCTGGGCGACCGCCCTGCTCGCCACCGCGGCCGCCTGCGCCCTCTGCGCGGCGGGCTCGTGGCTGCTGACCCGGCACGAGCACTCCTGGGAGCGCGCGCACGCCGCACCGCGCTGATCCGCGGCGCCTCCGGGGATCAGCCCGCGTAGGACCCGACCAGGCGGACCGCTCCGCCGTCGACGCCCTTCGCGCCCTGCTCGAAGCCCTCGAATGCGCGCGCGGCGGTCGAGACGCGGCCCGCGACCCACGACGGGACGCCCGAGCGCTCGAGGCGCGCGATCACGCCGTCGGCCGCCTCCGCCGCGACGACGGCGAACATGCCGATGCCGAGGTTCCAGGTGCCCTCGGTGCTCTCGAGCGTCGCGCCGGACATCCCGGCGAGCGCGCGGAACACGTCGGACGGGCTCCAGCTCGCCCGCTCGACCTCGACCCAGGAGCCGCGCGGCAGCACCCGGGCGAGGTTCGCCGCGATCCCGCCGCCGGTGACGTGGCTGATGGAGTGGACGGCCGGGCCGAGCTCGGCGTCGTCGAGCAGGTCGAGGAGGGGCCGGGTGTAGAGGCGGGTCGGCTCCAGCAGCACCTCGCCGACCACGCCGCCCAGCTCCTCGGAGCGGTCGGTGAAGCCGATGCCGCGCTCGGCGAGGATGTGGCGCACGAGCGAGTAGCCGTTCGAGTGCAGTCCGGAGGAGGCCATCGCCACCACGACGTCGCCGTCGCGCACGCGGTCGGCGCCGCGCACCTGGTCGGCCTCGATCGCGCCGACCGCCGCGCCCGCCACGTCGTAGTCGTCGGGTCCGAGCAGGCCCGGGTGCTCGGCCGTCTCGCCGCCGACGAGCGCGGTGCCCGTCTCGGAGCAGGCGCGCGCGATGCCGGCGACGATGTCGGCGATGCGGGCCGGGACCACCTTGCCGCACGCGATGTAGTCGGTCATGAAGAAGGGGCGGGCGCCGACCACGACGATGTCGTCGACGACCATGCCGACGAGGTCCTGCCCGATGGTGTCGTGCTTGTCGATCGCCTGGGCGAGCGCGACCTTGGTGCCGACGCCGTCGGTCGAGGTCGCGAGGAGGGGGGCTCGGAAGTCGCGGAGGAAGGAGACGTCGTAGAGGCCCGCGAAGCCGCCGACCCCGCCGAGGACCCGGCTGTCGTGCGTCGCCGACACCGCCGACTTCATCAGCTCGACGGCGAGGTCCCCCGCCGCCGTGTCGACTCCTGCGCGGGCGTAGCTGCTCGTCTCATCACTCACGCGACGACCCTACCGACTGCCCTCTCCCGCCGCGGCGCGGATCCGGGTCCGCCGCACCGGCGGCTCCCGCTCCGCGCCCGCGGTCACGCGTCCCAGGCGACGTAGTGCAGCTCGGCGCGGTCGCGGCTGCGGTGGAGGTCGAGGTAGGACCGGGCGATGACCTCGGCCGCCGCGTCCGGGTGGCCGCCGTCGATGAGCGCGGTGATCGCCACGTGGGCGGCGTAGACGCCCCGGGGCTCGAGCGCGGAGTGGAGGTTGAGGACCCAGTTCCGCAGGCCCGCGGCGGCGATGTTGATGTTCGCCAGCGCCGCGTGCGGGGCGACGGAGCCGCCGCCGGTGGTGACGAGGATCGTCCCGCTGCCGGCGGCGATCATGTCCGGAACCACCTCGCCGACGGCGCGGAGCGCGCCGCCGAGGTAGAAGTCGATCTGCGGCTGCAGGTTCTCGGGCGTGACGTCCAGGACGCCGACCGGGGTGAGAGCGGAGTCGGCGGGGGAGAACTCGAGGACGTCGATCGGACCGAGGTCGGCACGGATCGCCCGCAGCGCGGCGGTCAGGGTCTCGGGCTGCGCGATGTCGGCGGCGAACCCCGTCGCCTCGATGCCCTCCTCGGCGAGGCGGGCGGCCAGGCCGTCCAGCTTCTCCTGGTTCCGCGAGACGAGGGCGACGGTGAAGCCGGCCCGGCCGAAGACGCGGGCGATCTCGAGGCCGAGGCCGGGGCCCGCGCCGATGACGGTGAGAAGGGGCATGGGAGGTCCTGTCGTCGTGCGCCCCGGGGCGCGATGAGCGGGGCTGCTAAGTTGAGGTCAGCCTCAACACTCATTGGATCATAAGTTGAGTGGCACCTCAAGATCATCGGGAGGATCACGTGGACGAGCAGAAGGCCCTGCGCCGGGACGCGCAGCGGAACGTCGAGAAGCTGCACGCCGCCGCCCTCGAGGTCTTCGGCTCCCGCGGCCTGGCCGCCCCCCTCGAGGACATCGCCCGTCACGCCGGCGTGAGCATCGGCACCCTCTACAACCGCGTCGGCTCCCGTGAGGAGCTCATCGACGCCGTCGTCCCGGCCGTCGCCGGCGAGAAGCTGAAGGGCCTGACCGAGCGCGCTCTCGCCGAGCGGTCCTCCCGCGGACGCCTGGAGCGCTTCGTCTCCGGGATGATCGACCTCCAGCTGGAGGACCCCGCCCTCAACGACGCGATGCTGCGCCGCTTCCCCGACGCAGTCGCCCTCATCGAGGCCTGCGACCGCTCGATCGAGCTCGGCCGGGATCTCGTCGAGGCCGCCCACCGCGACGGATCCCTCTCCCCCGACTTCACCCACGACGACCTGATGGCCCTGCTCTGGATGGCGGGCACGACCAGCCGCGAGTCCGCGGCTCCGCAGGGCTGGCGCCGCGTCCTGGACCGCAGCCTCGCGGGAGCCTGGACGGCTCCGAGCAGCTGAGGGGCCGCGCGGCGCCCCGATCTTCCGCCCGGCCGATCCGCCGGTCGACGCCACCCCGAGCACTCCCGCGACCACGGATCCGCCCACGGCGAACCATTAGGGGATGAGTCCCCCGCGTGCCAGGATGGACCGTCAAACCCCCCTGCTATCCCCTTGGGAGCCCCTCCGGCATGTGCGGAATCGTTGGGATCGTGTCCTCCGGACCGGTCAACCAGTCCATCTACGACAGCCTCTCCCTCCTGCAGCACCGCGGCCAGGACTCGACCGGCATCGCGACCGCCGACGGCAGCACCCTGCACATCAAGAAGGCCGCGGGACAGGTCCGCGAGGCGTTCCGCACCCGCGACATGCGCTCGCTGCTCGGATCCATGGGCCTCGGCCACGTGCGCTACGCGACGAAGGGCAACGCCGAGCGCGAGGAGGAGGCCCAGCCGTTCTACGTGAACGCGCCGTACGGCATCATCCTCGTCCACAACGGCAACCTCACGAACACGCGCGAGCTCACCGAGGAGCTCTTCCGCATCGACCGCCGCCACCTCAACACCACCTCCGACACGGAGCTGCTGGTCAACGTGCTGGCGAACGAGCTGCAGGCCTCGATGTCGGGCCGCGACCTCGACGCCGACGAGGTGTTCGACGCCGTCGCCCGCGTGCACGAGCGCGTCGAGGGCTCCTACGCCACCATCGCGCTGATCGCCGGCGTCGGGCTGCTGGCGTTCCGTGACCCCTTCGGGATCCGCCCGCTCATCGTCGGCCGCCGCAGCAACACCGGAGCGCCGGACGACTGGGTCGTCGCCTCCGAGTCGCTCGTGCTCGAGGCGCAGGGCTTCGAGATCGTCCGCGACGTCGCTCCCGGCGAGGCGGTCTTCATCACCCCCGACGGCCGGATGGCCAGCCGCCAGTGCGCGAAGGATCCGCGACTCATCCCGTGCTCGTTCGAGTACGTCTACCTCGCCCGCCCCGACTCCGTGATGTCGGGCATCTCGGTCTACGAGGCGCGCCTGCGCCTGGGCGACCGCCTCGCCGACACCATCGCGCAGTACACCCCGGGCGGAGCGATCGACGTCGTCATGCCGATCCCCGACTCCTCCCGCCCCGCCGCGATGCAGGTCGCGCAGAAGCTCGGGATCGAGTACCGCGAGGGCTTCTACAAGAACCGCTACGTCGGCCGGACGTTCATCATGCCCGGGCAGGCGGTCCGCAAGAAGTCGGTGCGGCAGAAGCTCAACGCGATGTCGAGCGAGTTCAAGGGCAAGAACGTCCTGATCGTCGACGACTCGATCGTCCGCGGCACCACCTCCAAGGAGATCGTCGACATGGCCCGCGCGGCCGGCGCGAACACGGTCACCTTCGCGTCCGCCGCGCCTCCCGTGCGCTACCCGCACGTGTACGGGATCAACATGCCCTCGCGCCAGGAGCTCGTGGCCCACAACCGCCGCATCCCGGAGATCTCGGAGGCGATCGGCGCCGACCAGCTGATCTACCAGGAGGTCGCCGACATGAAGGCGGCGATCCTCGAGGGCTCGGACGTCACCGACCTCGAGACCAGCTGCTTCACCGGCGAGTACGTCACGGGCACCGTCACCCCGGAGTACCTCGACTGGGTGGAGCGCACGCAGCTGAGCTGAGCTCTGCACAGCGCCGGGCGCGGCGCAACGGGTGCCGCGGATCCGTGCGCCGCTCCATGATCGGAGGGTGCGCGGCCCCGCGCGCATGCACCCGAGGAGTCCCCCGTGATCTACCGAATCCTTCCGTTCCTGCTCACCTTCGTGGCCAAGAAGATCTCGAAGTCGCAGAAGGCCAAGCGCGCCGCCGCCAAGCGCCCGACGTCCAGCGCGAGCAGCAGCCGCCGCTCCTCGTCGCGCCGGGGACGCTGACGCCGCGGTCCCGTCCGCGAGCGCGAGCCGCGGGCGGGACCCTCAGCGCAGGGCGGAGTGCAGCGGCCGCAGGGCGGCCCGCCTCCGCCTGCTAGACCCGGTCGGACCCCGTCTGCGGGTCGTCCTCGTCGGACGTCGTCCGCGCGTCGGGCAGGGCCTCCTCGGCCACGGGCTCCTCGGCCGCGTCCTCGCGCTCGACGATCCGCTCGGCGGTGGTCCGGACGACCTTCCGGCCGACGACCCGGTCGAGCAGCACCACGACGAGCCCCGCGAGAGCGCCGAACAGCGTCACGAAGAGCAGCAGGCTGAAGCCGAAGACCTGCCCGCGGGAGAAGCCCTGCGTCTCGGGCAGCGCGAAGGTCAGCACGAAGGCCGCGATCGCTCCGAGCCCGACGCCGAGGGTCAGGATGCGCCAGACGCGCGGGGAGCGGCGGACGTCGACCTCTTCGCGGGTGACCTCGGGGCGGGCGGGATCGCTCATGCCTCCATTCTCCCCCGCGCGGGCGAGGGCACGGCACCGTGATCGCTCAGAGCGCGTGCACGAGCCGGCCCGCCTGCGCGCGCAGCTCGCGGACGACAGTGCGGACCGAGAGCCGCTCCGCCCGGTCCGGCCGCATCAGCGCGACGATGTGCCGCACGGAGTTCACCCCGCGGAGCGGCTTCACCACCACTCCCGCGCCGCCCGCCGTGTAGCGCGGGAGCACCGCGATGCCCAGGCCCGCCGCGACGAACGCCTCCGTCACGCGGGTCGACGCGAAGCGCTGCTCCACCCGCACCGCCTCGCCGGACGCGGTCTCGATGTCCTGCATCACGCGCTCGAACGGGAACCCGTCCGGGACGCCGATCCAGGTCTCGCCGACCAGATCCGCCGCCGACACCGTCGCCCGGTCCGCGAGGCGGTGCCCGGCCGGCAGGCCGATGTCGAGGGGCTCGATCATCAGCTCCGCCATCGCGAGGCCGCGACCGGCCCAGGCGCTTCTGCCGGTGGGCGAGTGGGCGAGCACGATGTCGAAGTCGGCGGTCAGGTCGGCGAACTCGTCGGTGCCGGGGTCCGCGTCCTCGCACTGCACGACGAGTCCCTCGACGCTGCGGAGCGCGACCAGCGCGTTCGGGAGGAGCATCTGGCCCGCAGTGGGGAAGGTCGCGATGGTGACCTCGCCGATCGGGTTGTTCTTGAACGTCTGCCAGACGGCGTCGGCCCGCTCGAGCGCGATCGCGATCTCGGTGGCGCTCCGGGCGAGCTCGCGTCCCGCGGCCGTGAGCACCACGCCGCGGCCGGAGCGCTCGATCAGCGGCACGCCGGCCTCGCGCTCGAGCACCTTGAGCTGCTGCGAGACCGCGGAGGGCGTGCGGTGCGTCGCCTCCGCCACGGCCGTGATCGAGCGGCGCATCGAGAGCTCGCGGAGCAGTTCCAGCCGTCGCACGTCCATGTAGAGAAACTACACGTCAGGGCAAGAACAGTTCGATTGTCCTACGGAACACGGGGCCGGACACTGGACGTTGTACACAGCATCCCGGCGGATGGATCAGAAGCCGCCGCAACGAAAGGCAGAACACTCATGAGCATCGCAATCCTCGTCGTCCTCAGTGGCCTCGCCGCATGGGGCACGGTGTCGACGGTGCTCGTCGCCAGCCGCGACGGCTACCGTCAGGTCCCCGCGCAGCACTGAGCCCCGCCGCTCCGCGACAGCACCTCATCGCGTTCCGACGCCGTCTCCCGACCGGGAGGCGGCGTTCTCGCGTCTCCGGGGGCTGGTGCCGCTCCTCAGGGAGCGCCCGCCCGCCACGGCTCCCGGGGGTCGACCATCGGCTCGCCCCGCACACGACGACGGGCCCCCGACCGGAGTCGAGGGCCCGTCGTGCGCGCGGTGCGGCTACTTCGCGGCGGTGCGGCGGCGCAGGCGCGCGACCGTCATGCCCAGACCGAGCAGCAGAGCGGCGATCCCGGCGGCGAACGCGGGGGTCGCGTCCACTCCGGTCTCGGCGAGGTGGTGCGAGCCGGCGACCGGAGCAGTGGTCGGCGTCGGCGCGGGGCCCGTGGTGGGCGGCGTGGTCGGCGCGGGCGTCGGCTCCGTGGTCGGTCCGGGAGTCGGGGTGCCCGCTCCGGCGCCGGCAGCGACGGCGAAGCCGACGCTGATCTCGGTGCCGGTGGTGTCGAGCGCGAACGTCGCGGTGTGCGCGCCGCCCGCCAGGCTCTCGTCGATCGGGACCGAGAACGAGGCGCGGCCGGTCGAGTCGTCGGTGACGGCCCGGGTCGGATCGATCGTCGCGGTGCCGACGACGGTGCCGTCGACGCTCGCGGTCACGGTGGTGTCGGCCGCGGCTCCGGTGCTGAACAGGAGCGAGGAGAGGTCGACGGTCATGGTGTCGCCGACCGCGTACTCGCCCGAGTCCGGGACGTTGTCGGTCAGGCCGATCGTGCGCTGAACGGGGTCGGGGCTGACGGTGCCGAGGTCCTGGATGTAGCCGACGAAGGCGTCCAGGTCGATGCGGCCGGAGTCGGCCGTGCCGGTGCCCTCGGTGAAGGTGCTGAAGCCGTCGCCGCCGCTCGCGAGGAAGCTGCTGGTCACGACGGTGAAGGTCGCGGCCGGGTCGATCGGCTCGTTCTGGAAGAACACCTGCGAGATGCGCGAGCCCTCGGGCGCCGTGGCGTCGAAGACGTAGGTGAGGTCCTTCGAGGTGGAGAGGTTCAGCTGCGGGTGGCTGGAGCTGCCCACCCACTGCTCCTCGAGCAGGTCGGAGATCTGCTCGCCGGTCAGCTGCAGGGTCACCAGGGTGTTCGCGAAGGGCTGGGCGTCGGAGGCCTCGGCGTAGGTGACCACGCCGTCCGCGTCGCCGGGCTGGTCCGGAGTCGCGGTGTAGGACAGGTCGTCGCGCAGGCCGCCCGCGTTCGAGAAGGCGATCTGCGTGCCGAGCTCACGGGTGGCCCAGAGCTGGGCGTCCGAGACGAGGTTGCCGAGGGTCGACTCCGAGCCGCGGTTGGTCGTGGTGCCGTCCGGGCGGTAGGCGCGCGAGATGTCCTCGGTGATGGTGCCGACCTTCACGCTGCCCTCGCGGACGGCGACGGCCTGGGCGTCGGCGACGATGGTCTCGACCTCGGGGTCGGGCTCGAAGGCGCCGACGACGATCGTCTTGGCCGGGTCGTCGGAGGTCGGGTCGTCGACGACCTTCGTCAGCGGCACGACCTCGCTGGTGAGCGACGTGAGCTGCTTGGTCGCCGGGTCGACGGTCAGGGACATGCGGCCGATGTTCTCGGCGTAGCTGCCGGTCTGCGACACGACGGTCGGGAAGGCCCGGCCCGCGTCGATGCCCGCGTCGTACTCCTGGTGGCTGTGGCCCGAGACGATCGCGTCGACGTTCGGGGCGACCGCGTTGACGATCGCGCCGAACTTGGGGTCCGCCTCCGGAGTGTTCAGCTCGGCCGCGTCGGCGTCGGCTCCCTCGTGCAGGAGCAGGACGACCACGTCGGCCTCGTCGTTGGCGGCGTCGCCGTCCTGGAGCTGCGCGGCGACCTCGTTGACGTTCTCGGCGATCGGCTCGACGGAGAGCGTCGAGATCGTGGCGGGGCTGACGAGCTTGCCGAGGTCCTCGGTGATCGCGCCGATGAAGGCGACGGAGACGCCGTCCTGCTCGGTGATCACGTACGGGGAGTAGGCGCGCTCGCCGGTCGCGGTGTCGTAGAGGTTCGCGTTCACGTAGGGGAACGCCGAGGCGTCCACGACGCGGCCGTCGACATCGGCGCGGCCCTGGTCGAACTCGTGGTTGCCCAGCGTGCTGACGTCCAGACCCATCGCGTTGAGCGAGTCGAGCGTGGGGATGTCGCCCTGCACCTTCGACACGAAGGTCGAGGCGCCGATGTTGTCGCCGGCCGAGACGAACAGCGTGTTCGGGTTGGCGGCGCGGTAGGAGTCGACGGCGCCGGCGAGCACGGCGGCTCCGGCGACGGCGCGGTCGGCGGCGAGCCGCCCGTGGAAGTCGTTGATCGAGAGGATGTCGATGGCGACATCGCCCTCGGCCGCCACGGCGGGCGTGGCGCCGAGGAGGGCCGCTCCGGCGACGGCGCCGACGGCGGTCGCGGAGAGGAGTCGGGTGAGGCCGCGTCGGCCCGGGGAAGTACTGCGCATCGTGAAGGGGACTCCAAGCATCGAGCGGTGGATCCGGAGAGGATTCGTGCCGCGTGAGGGGGTTATTCCCAGACAACCCGACGGCGGACCCCAGGTCAAACGATCCGACGACGGCTCGCCGCCGCGTTTACGAGAAGTTAACTCGCCGACGCTCAGCCGACGCGCAGGACGGGGAGGAACGGCGTGAGGTCCGCGCGCACTCCGGAGGCGTGGATCCGCCCGCTCGCGAGGCCCTCGCTCCACGGCAGGGAGCCGGTCGCGAGCGGCAGCCAGGTCGCCGCGTCCATCTCGATCACGTTCGGCGGAGTCCCGCGGGTGTGGCCCGGTCCCTCGACGCACTGGGCCGCGCCGAACGGCGGAACGCGCACCTCGACGCTGCGTCCGGGGACGTTCGTCTCGATGATCTGCAGGAGGAACCGCACCGCCGTCGCCGTCGTGTTCCGGTCCGCTCCTCCGGCGAGCGCCGCCCGCACCGCGGACTGCCCGCTCGCCTCGTCGATCCTGCCCTTGGCCATCCACCCATCCTGCCGCCGCCGCTCGCTCCCGGAGGCCTCCGCGGGGCTCCGCCCGGCGTGTCGGCGTCCGCAGCGCCGCCCTGCGGAGGAGGACGTCACAGGGACCAGCCCCGGCGCGGGGCGCCCTATCCTGTCAGGGTGAAGATCCTCGTCCTCGGTTCGGGTGCCCGTGAGCACGCCATCATCACGGCTCTCCTCGCGGAGGAGGAGCACCACGAGATCATCGCGGCGCCCGGCAACGCCGGCATCGCGCGCGACGTCGAGGTCATCCACTTCGACACGAACAGCCCCCGGCTGGTCAGCGACTTCGCGGTGGAGCAGGGCATCGAGCTCGTCGTCATCGGCCCCGAGGCTCCCCTGGTCGCCGGAGTCGCCGACGCGCTCCGCAAGCGCCGCATCCCCACCTTCGGCCCCGACCGGGCCGCCGCCGCGCTCGAGGGCTCGAAGACCTTCGCGAAGCGCGTGATGGACATGGCCCGCGTGCCCACCGGCCGCGCGACCCGCGTCTCCACCCTGGTCGACGCCACCCGCGCCATCGACGAGTACGGACTCCCCTCGGTCGTCAAGGCCGACGGCCTCGCCGCGGGCAAGGGCGTCCTGGTGACGGAGTCGCGCAGCGCCGCGATCGCGCACGCCGAGTTCTGGCTGCAGTCCGGCGACGTCCTCATCGAGGAGTTCCTCGCCGGCCAGGAGGTCTCCCTCTTCCTCCTCTCCGACGGCCACGACGTCGTCCCCCTCTCCCCCGCGCAGGACTTCAAGCGCCTGAGCGACGGCGACGAGGGGCCGAACACCGGCGGCATGGGCGCCTACTCCCCGCTCCCCTGGCTCGCCGACCGCTGGGAGAGCGAGCGCGCCTTCGTCGACGAGGTGATCGACACGGTCGCCATCCCGACCATCCGCCAGCTCGAGCGCGAGCGCACCCCCTTCGTCGGACTCCTCTACTGCGGCCTCATCGTGACCGACGCGGGCCTGCGCGTGATCGAGTTCAACGCCCGCTTCGGAGACCCCGAGACCCAGGTCGTCCTCCCCCGCCTCGCCTCCCCGCTGTCCGCGCTGCTGCACGCGGCGGCCACCGGCGCGCTCGCCTCCGTCCCGTGGCCCGCGTTCACGGACGAGGTCGCCGTCACCGTCGTCCTCGCGAGCGAGGGCTACCCCGAGAACGCCGTCACCGGACGGACCATCACCGGACTCGACGCGGCGGCGGACGTCCCCGGCGTCACCATCGCCCACGCGGCGACCCAGCTGGTCGACGGGAGCTTCGTCGCCACCGGCGGCCGCGTGCTCAACGTCGTCGCACGCGGTGCCGACTTCGCCGAGGCGCGGGAGCGGGCGTACCGCGCGCTCGACCTGATCCACCTCGACGGCGGGCTGTATCGGAGCGACATCGCGGCGAAGGTCGCGAAGTAGAGCGACCTCAGCGTGATGTCGGCCACGCCGCTCCCCGCGCGGCGTGGCGCGGTCGGCTCAGAGACCGGCCGGGTACTTGGAGAGCGGGGAGCGATCGGCGCGTCCGACACGCTCGGCACGCGTTCCGGTCGACGCCTCGAGGGTGGCCGGGGGTGGAGTGGACCCGCGCTCGGACTCGGACCTCCGCGACACGGGCTCGCGGCGGAGGTCGGAGTCCGGACGCGGTGCCACCACACGCCCAGCGACACTTGAGGGGCCGCCCGGCAGCCATGACGAACTGGTCGG
>NZ_PSVF01000024.1:0-50536 GCF_002931975.1 Rathayibacter sp. AY1F3
ACCCCGCCCAGGCGCACCTCCGGGCCCCCCTCGCGGACGACCCCGAGCGGGACGAAGCCCTCCGGCAGCGCCGCGGCGGGCGGGAAGCACGCGAGCATCGCGTGGTCCTCGCCGCCTCCCAGCACCAGCGCCCTCGCCAGGTCGAGGTCCACGCCCTCCACTCCCGTGAGCCCGCGCGCGTGCTCATCGACCGCCGCGGCATCGAGGTCGATCGCCACTCCGCTCGCACGCGCCATCCGACGGGCGTCGAGCACCACGCCGTCCGAGACGTCCATCATCGCAGTGGCGGTCCCGCCCGCGGCCTCGCCCGCGGAGATCGGCGCGGTCGGGCGCAGCTGCGCCTCGAGGAGGGACGGATGCCGCTCGCGGAGCCGGTCGGCGAGGTCGGCCGACGGCTCCCCGTCCCGCTGCGCCTGCTCGAACAGCAGGCGCAGCCCGAGCCCCGCTCGTCCCAGCGGGCCGGCCACGGCGAGCACGTCCCCCGGCCTCGCACCGCTGCGGAGCACCGGCGGTCGTCCGTCGAGCGAGCCGAACGCCGTGATCGAGAGCGTCAGTGTCGCGGAGGCGGACAGGTCTCCCCCGACGACTCCGCATCCCGGCGCCATCGCGGCGCAGCCGGCGGCGAGTCCGCCCGCGATCCCCTCCAGCACGTCGACGCCCAGCGACTGGGGCGCCGCGAGCGCGACGACGAGCCCGGTGGGACGGGCCCCCATCGCCGCGACGTCGGCGAGGTTCGAGGCCGCCGCCTTCCAGCCCAGGTCCGCCGGGCTCGACCAGGCCAGCCGGAAGTCGGGGCCGTGCACCATCATGTCCGTGGTCACCACGAAGCGGCCGTCGGGAGCCCGCAGCACCGCGCAGTCGTCGCCGGGCCCGACCAGGGTCTCCGCGCCCCGGCCGCCGAGCCGGGCCAGCACCCTCGCGAGCACCTCGCCCTCGCTGAGCTCGGCCAGGGTGGGACTCCGATCCTCTGCCATGGTTCACACGCTAGCGTTGACGGCGATGTCCCCCCGCCGACTCCGCTCCCCCCTCCTCGCCGCCGCCGCCGTCCTGCTGCTCTCGGGCTGCTCGGCCAGCGTCGCCCTCGAGCCCGCCGCCGATGCGACGAGCACCGGCTGCGCCGAGGTCTCGGTGCGCCTGCCCGACGTGGTCGCGGAGCAGCCCGAGCGCGAGACGAACGCTCAGGGCACCGCCGCCTGGGGCACCCCGGCCGCCGTCATCCTCCACTGCGGAGTCGAGGTGCCCGGCCCGACGACGGACCTCTGCGTGAACGTCAGCGGAGTCGACTGGATCATCGACGAGACGCAGAAGGACGAGGACATCTACACGCTGACCACCTACGGTCGCGATCCCGCGGTGGAGATCACCGTCGACCAGAGCCGCGCGTCCGGATCCTCCGCCGCGCTCGACCTCGCGAACGCCGTCTCCTACGTCCCGCAGACGCGCGAGTGCACCGACGTCTCGGATGCCGACACCCTCGATCCGACGGACACGCCCACCGGCTGAGTCTCAGCGGTCAGACGCCGAGGGCTCGACTCGCTGCGGTGAGCGCACCATCGGAGGTCGCCCCCAGCTCGCGCGCGCGGGACGCGAACACGGCGGCCGCGGCCTGCAGCTCGCGCTCCAGCGCGTCCACGCCTCCCGCGACGACCGTGCCCGCCCGGCCGCGCGTCTCGACCAGGCCCGCCGACTCCAGCTCCCGGTAGGAGCGGGCGATTGTCCCCGCGGCGACGCCCAGCGTCTCGGCCAGCGCGCGCACCGGCGGCAGCCGCGTGCCGACCGGCAGCTCGCCCGCGGCGATCAGAGCGGTGATCTGCTCGCGGATCTGCTCGAAGGGCGCCGCGGCCGCGCCCGCCTCGACGCGGAGCGCGAGCGCCGGCGTCATCGGGCGGCGACCGGGACGCGGTCGAGCGCCGAGTCGAGCAGCTCGCTGATCAGGTCCGGGTAGTCCACGCCGCTCGCGCCCCACATGCGCGGGAACATCGAGACCGGCGTGAAGCCGGGCATGGTGTTGATCTCGTTGACGACGAAGCCGTCGGCGGTGAGGAAGAAGTCGACCCGGGCGAGGCCCTCGGCTCCGATCGCGTCGAAGGCACGGATCGCGAGGGACCGCATCTCGGAGAGCTCGCCGTCGGTCAGGTCGGCCGGGCAGACCAGCTCGATGCCGGACGCCCCGAGGTACTTCGCCTCGAAGTCGTAGAAGCCGCGGCCGGAGACGACCACCTCGCCGGCGACGGAGGCGCGGGCCGGAGCACCGCGGCGGCCGCCGAGCACGCCGATCTCGACCTCGCGGCCGACGATGCCCGACTCGATCAGCACCCGCGAGTCGTGCGCGAACGCCTCCTCCAGCGCGGCCTCGAGCTGCTCGCGCTCGTCGATCCGGCTGACGCCCACGCTGGAGCCGGCCCGCGCCGGCTTCACGAACGCGGGCAGGCCCAGCTCGTCGAGGGCCGAGGAGGCGTCGCCCGGGTCGGCGCGCCACTCCGCCTCGGTCACGAGGTACCAGGGCGCCACCGCGAGGCCCGCGGCCTGCAGCACCGTCTTGGTGAAGTGCTTGTCCATGCCGAGCGCCGACGCGAGCACGCCCGAGCCGACGTAGGGCAGCCCGACGAGCTCGAGCATCCCCTGGACGGTGCCGTCCTCGCCCCACGGGCCGTGCAGGATCGGCAGCACCACGTCGACCTCGCCGAGCGAGCGCGTCGCGCCGTCCTCGGTCGTCACGGTGAGCTCTCGCGAGAGGGCCGACTCCGGCCAGCGCACACGGGAGCCGTCGTCCTCGACGCGGGGCAGCGACGCGGCGTCGAGAGCGAACTTCTCAGGACGGTCCTCCTCGAGCACGAAGGCGCCGTCGGAGGTGATCCCGACGGGGATCACCTCGAAGCGGTCACGGTCGATCGCCCGCAGCACCCCGGCCGCCGTTGCGCAGCTGATCGAGTGCTCGCTGGAGCGCCCCCCGAACAGAACGGCCACGCGGAGCTTGCTGGTCATCGAGGTTCCTCTCACCCTGTGGCTCGTCCGAATCCGTGGTCAGGTGCGGCGCGATGTCCTTCGGATCGAGCGTACCGGCGAGCACCTGCGACACCTGCTCGACGATGGGCATGTCGACTCCCCTGGCGCGCGCCAGCTCGAGGACCGGCGCGACGGAGGCGAGCCCCTCCGCCGTCTGCTGCATCGACTTCACCACGTCGGTGAAGCTGTAGCCCTGGCCGAGCAGGCGCCCGGCCGTGTTGTTGCGCGAGAGGGACGAGCTCGACGTCGCGATGAGGTCGCCGAGCCCCGCGAGTCCGGCCATCGTCTCGGCCCGTCCGCCGTACGCGACCGCGAAGTCGGTCATCTCGGCGAGACCGCGCGTGATGATCGACGCCTTCGTGTTCTCGCCGTAGCCGACGCCGTCGACGATGCCGATCGCCACGGCGATGAGGTTCTTCAGCACGCCGCCGAACTCGGTGCCGATCACGTCGGTGTTGACGTAGGAGCGGAAGTAGCGGTTGGTCGCCGCGAGGGCCACCTCCTGCGCGGTGACGAGGCTCTCGGAGGCGATGACCGCCGCGGTCGGCTGCTCCTTGGCGATCTCGAGGGCGAGGTTGGGTCCGGAGGCGACGGCGATCCGGTCGGGAGAGACCGGCAGCATCTGCGCGATCACCTCGCTCATCCGCTGGCCGGTGCCCTTCTCGACGCCCTTCATCAGGCTCACCAGCACCGTGCGCTCGGTGAGGAACGGCGTGATCGCCTCGAGGTTGCTCCGCAGCGACTGCGACGGGATGGAGAGGTAGACGTGGTCCGCGCCCTCCAGCGCCTCCTCGATGCGCGGCGTGGCCCGGATGTTGCGCGGGAGGTTGATGCCGGGGAGGTAGTCGCTGTTGCGCTTGGCCTCGGTGATCTCGCGGGCCAGCTCGGCGCGGCGCGCCCACATCACGACGTCGGAGCCGCCGTCGGCGAGGATCTTCGCGAAGGTGGTGCCCCAGCTGCCGGCGCCGAGGACGGCGACGCGGCGGGGCACGGGGATGGGCGCCTTCCTACTGCTCGGACTCAAAGCGACCCGTGCCCTTCTGGTTGTGCTCGGAGGGGTTCCAGCGCTTCTCGGGCGCCGCCTCGCCGCGCAGCTCCTCGAGCAGGGCGGTGATCGCCGCCATCACGACCGCGGAGGCCTCGTTGAGTGTGGCGGAGTCGAGGCTGCGTCCGCGGAAGGCGGACAGGTCGACGGGGTCGCCGACGATCACGTCGACGCGCTTGCGGCGGAAGAGGGTGATCCGCTTGGAGTAGCGGCCCATCAGCTGCTGCGCGCCCCAGTGCGCGACCGGGACGACGGGCAGGCCGTACTGCAGCGCCATCCTCACCGCTCCCGTCTTCCCGCGCATCGGCCAGAGCTCGGGGTCGCGGGTGAGGGTGCCCTCGGGGTAGATGATGACCGAGCGGCCCTCGTCCACGAGAGCCTTGGCGGTCTTCAGCGGCTCGCTGCCGCGGACCGAGCCCGAGCGCTCGACGGGGATCTGCCCGGAGCCGCGCAGGATCGAGCCGAGCACGGGCACCGAGAACAGCGAGGCCTTGGCGAGGAAGCGCGGTGCGCGGCCGGCGCGCCACAGGGTCCAGCCCGTGATGATCGGGTCGATCTCGCTGTAGTGGTTCGGCGCGAACACGAAGGCTCCGGTGCTCGGGATCTTGTCGCCGTTCCGGATCCGCAGGTCGACCGAGGCGGTCATCACGGGGATCACCGCCGCCGCGAGGAACCAGAAGATGGACGGACGGCTTCGCTCAGACACCCGCCCATCCTCGCATCCCGCATCGGAGGGGCCGCGTCCCCACGCCCGGGAGCAGCGGTGCCCCGCGGTGGGAGGAGCGGCCCGGCCGCCGGTACGGTACCGGCATGCCCCGTCCGCGTCGCCGCCCGTCGCCGTGGGACGCCATCGGCCGAGCGCTCGGCCGCCTCGCCGACTCGCCGATCGCGCTGTCCGGCCTGGTGCTCCTGATCGTGTGGGGAGTCGTGCTGCTCGCCACGCAGGCCGGACGCGACGCGGCCGCGCTCGGCGACGGCCTCCTGCTGACGCTCGCGGTCCTCGTCGGCGGCTCGGCGGCCGTCGCCCTCGTGATCGGCGGGGTCGACGCCCTCTGGCGCGTCGCGGTGGCACCACTCGCCCACGTCGAGGCGGAGGCGACCGGCGGCGTCGCGGTCCTCGGACGCGGCCGGCTCGGAGCGGGCCTCCGTCGTGTCGAGCCGCGGTTCCCGCTGCCGACGCTGCGGCCCTACGCGGTCGTCGTGCCGCGCCGCCGGGGACTGACCGTCTCCTTCGGCGACTGGGGCGTCGTCGTGCCCTGGGCGCGGATCGCGCGGCTGGAGCGGCGGTGGGTGCTGGTGGGCCTGCGTCCGCGCGAGGCCCTCGAGGTCGTCCTGGCCGGGACGCGGCGCGGACGCCTGACGCTGGTCCTGGTCGAGTCGCCCGGACCGCTGGGCCTCCGGCCCGCGCCGGAGACGACGCTCGCGCTCCTCGAGAAGCGGATCCGGGGACGCCTGGAGGAGGCCGCGGAACCGCCCGCGTGGGGCGCGCCCGGACGCGACAGGACCCCGGGCCGCTGAGGACGGTCGTCCTCCTCGGCACCGGGGTCCCGGTGGGCGGCTACGCGTCGAGCGAGAAGTCGGCGCCCAGCAGCTCGAGCTTGGTGAGGAAGTTCTCGTAGCCGCGGCTGATGATGCCGACGTTCGAGACCGTCGAGGTGCCCTCGGCCGAGAGCGCCGCGATCAGGTGCGAGAAGCCGCCGCGCAGATCCGGCACGACGATGTCGGCGCCGTGCAGCTTCGAGGGTCCCGAGATCACGGCCGAGTGCATGAAGTTGCGCTGCCCGAAGCGGCAGGCCTGCCCGCCGAGGCACTCGCGGTGGATCTGGATGGTCGCGCCCATCTCGACGAGCGCGTCGACGAAGCCGAAGCGCTGCTCGTAGACGGTCTCGTGCACGATCGAGACGCCCTTGGCCTTCGTGAGCGCCACGACCAGCGGCTGCTGCCAGTCCGTCATGAAGCCGGGGTGCACGTCGGTCTCGATGATGACCGGCTTGAGCTCGCCGCCCGGGTGGTAGAAGCGGATGCCGTCCTCGGCGATCTCGAACGCGCCGCCGACCTTGCGGAAGACGTTGAGGAAGGTGGTCATCTCCTGCTGGCGGGCGCCGCCGACGAAGATGTCGCCGTCGGTCGCGAGGGCCGCGGCCGCCCAGGAGGCCGCCTCGTTGCGGTCGAAGAGCGCGCGGTGGGAGTAGCCGGTGAGCCGGTCCACGCCCTCGATGCGGATCACGCGGTCGGTGTCGACCGAGATGATGGCGCCCATCTTCTGCAGGATGTTGATCAGGTCCATGATCTCGGGCTCGATCGCCGCGCCCGAGAGCTCGGTGATGCCGGAGGCGCGCACCGCGGTCAGGAGGACCTGCTCGGTCGCTCCGACGCTCGGGTAGGGCAGCGACACCTTGGCGCCGTGCAGGCCCTCGGGAGCCGACATCCGGATCCCGGAGGGCAGCTTCTCGATCACCGCGCCGAAGTTGCGGAGGACCTCGAGGTGGTAGTCGATCGGGCGGTCGCCGATGCGGCAGCCGCCGAGGTCGGGGATGAACGCCTCGCCCAGGCGGTGCAGGAGCGGGCCGCAGAAGAGGATCGGGATGCGGCTGGAGCCGGCGTGCGCGTCGATGTCGGCGAAGTGCGCGGACTCGACGTTCGAGGGGTCGAGGATCAGCTCGCCGACCTCGGCGCCCTGCTTCACCTTGACGCCGTGCACCTCGAGGAGGCCCTTCACGACGCGGACGTCGCTGATGTCGGGCACGTCGCGGAGGGTGGACGCGGTCTCGCCGAGGAGCGCCGCGACCATCGCCTTGGTGACGAGGTTCTTCGCTCCCTTGAGCTCGATGCGCCCCACCAGCGGCCGACCGCCCTTGATGGTGATCCGCTCCGTCGTCATCCCCACGCGGGCTCCCGAGGCCTTGGCGTCCTGGAGGGCCTTGGCGTCCTGAAGAAGTGTGTTCACGCTATTTCACCGGCAATGTCTTGGGCCGCCAGCTCTCGCGGCGGGTCTCGAATTCGGAAATGAGCGCTTCGTCGCGCAGGGTCAGGCCGATGTCGTCCAGGCCCTCGATCAGGCGCCATCGAGTGTAGTCGTCGATCTCGAAGTCGAAGGCCTCGCCACCGGCGGTGACCGTACGCGCAACCAGATCCACCGTCGGTTCTATTCCCGGGGTGCTCTCGATGATCTCCCACAGGCGCTCGACGTCGGCCTCGGACACGACGGCGGCCAGGAGTCCCTGCTTGCCGGCGTTGCCGCGGAAGATGTCGCCGAATCGGGGCGAGATCACGACCCGGAAGCCGTAGTCGCGCAGCGCCCAGACGGCATGCTCGCGGCTGGAGCCCGTGCCGAAGTCCGGCCCGGCCACGAGGATGCCCGCACCGCGGTACCGCTCCTGGTTGAGGACGAAGTCCTCCTCCTGGCGCCAGCCGTGGAACAGGGCGTCCTCGAATCCGGTCTTCGTGATGCGGCGGAGGTAGACGCCGGGGAGGATCTGGTCGGTGTCGACGTTGGCGCGCTTCAGGGGCGCGGCGATCGCGGTGACGGTCTCGAACTTCTGCACGGTCAGACTCCTGCTCTCTCGCGCGCCGGCTCCAGGTCGGAGGGGCTCGAGAGCGTGCCGCGCACGGCCGTGGCGGCAGCGACGAGCGGCGAGACGAGGTGGGTCTTCGCCCCCTTGCCCTGACGGCCCTCGAAGTTGCGGTTGGAGGTGGAGGCGACGCGCTCCCCCTCGAGCAGCTGGTCCGTGTTCATGCCGAGGCACATCGAGCAGCCGGCGAAGCGCCACTCCGCCCCGAACGCCGTGACGATCCGGTCGATGCCCTCGGCCTCCGCCTCGAGCCGCACGCGGGCGGAGCCGGGGACGACCATCACGCGGACGCCCGGCGCCTTGGTGCGCCCCTCGACGATCGCGGCGAAGGCCCGCAGGTCCTCGATCCGGGAGTTGGTGCAGGAGCCCATGAAGACGACGTCGACCGGGATCTCCTTCATCGGCGTCCCGGGCTCGAGCGCCATGTACTCCAGCGCGCGCAGGGCGCTGGTGCGCTCGTTCAGGTCGTCGATGGCCTCGGGGTCGGGGACGGACTGCGAGAGCGACACGCCCTGGCCGGGGTTGGTGCCCCAGGTGACGAACGGCTCGAGCGCGTCGGCGTCGATCACGACCTCGGCGTCGAACACCGCGCCCTCGTCGCTCGGCAGCGTCCGCCAGTAGGCGACGGCGGCGTCCCAGTCCTCGCCCTCGGGGGCGTGCGGACGGCCCTGCAGGTAGGCGAACGTCGTCTCGTCCGGCGCGACCATGCCCGCGCGCGCCCCGGCCTCGATCGACATGTTGCAGATCGTCATCCGGCCCTCCATCGAGAGCGCCCGGATCGCGGAGCCGCGGTACTCGAGGATGTAGCCCTGGCCGCCGCCGGTGCCGATGCGGGCGATGACCGCGAGGATGACGTCCTTGGCCGTGACCCCCTCCTTCAGCGTCCCCTCGACGGTGATCGCCATCGTCTTGAAGGGCTGCAGCGGCAGCGTCTGCGTGGCCATCACGTGCTCGACCTCGCTCGTGCCGATGCCGAAGGCGATCGCGCCGAACGCGCCGTGCGTCGAGGTGTGCGAGTCGCCGCAGACGACGGTGATCCCCGGCATCGTCAGGCCGAGCTGCGGGCCGACGACGTGCACGATGCCCTGCTCCACGTCGCCGAGGGAGTGCAGGCGGACGCCGAACTCGCCGGCGTTCCGGCGCAGAGCGTCGATCTGGGCCCGGCTGGTCGGGTCCTCGATGGGCCGGCCGATCTGCAGGGTCGGCGTGTTGTGGTCCTCGGTCGCGATGGTGAGGTCGGGGCGGCGGAGGGGGCGCCCGGCCGCGCGCAGCCCGTCGAACGGCTGGGGGCTCGTCACCTCGTGGAGGAGGTGGAGGTCGATGTAGACGAGGTCCGGAGCGCCGTTCTCGCCCTTGACGACGACGTGGTCGTCCCAGACCTTCTCGGCGAGGGTGCGGGGCCTCGGGGTGCGGATCGAGTCCGCGAGCGAGCGGGATTCCGCTCCGCTCGACGCGGGCGCGGCTGCGCCGGGTGACTTCTCGGTCATGACGGTTCCTTCTCCTTCAGGAGTCGCTGCTCGGCCGGGCGAGGCACCGCGACGAGGGAGGCCGTCAGATCGAGGTCTCGTCGCGGCACGGAAGGAGGTGCGGGCCGCTCAGCATGGACCGAGAATAGCACCGCGCTCCCCCGCTCCCGGGAGCCGGCGGCGCGCGGTCGACGGGCTCAGGCGCGGGCGTCGAGCACCGCGTCGACGACGACCACGGTCACGTTGTCCCGCCCACCGGCGTCGACCGCCGCTCTCACGAGCGCCTGGGCGAGGTCGGCCGGGTCGCCGGAGTCGCGGCGCGCGAACAGCGCCGCGATCCGCTCGTCCGAGAGCTCCTTGGTGAGCCCGTCGGAGCAGAGCAGGTAGCTGGCGCGCGGCACGACGGGCAGCGTCCAGACGTCCGTCTCGACCTCCTCGTCGGCGCCGAGGGCGCGGGTGACGATGTTGCGGTCCGGGTGCGACTCGGCGGACTCCCGCGTGAGCAGGCCCGCCGAGACGAGCTCCTGCACGGCCGAGTGGTCCACGGTCAGCTGCTCGAGCTCCGTCCCGTCCCAGCGGTAGACGCGGGAGTCGCCGACGTTGAAGAGCGCCCAGCGGGCGGGCCCGGAGGGCTCGGGCAGGACGAGCATCAGCCCCGTGAGCGTCGTACCGCAGAGCGCACCGCCCACGTCCAGCGCGCGCACCGCCGTGTTGGCGCCCTCGACCAGGTCGAACACCGCGTCGACCGGTCCGAGCGCCGTCGGCCGGTTCTCGTGCAGAGCACCGACCGCCGCGGCGCTCGCGAGGTCGCCGCGGGCGTGCCCGCCCATCCCGTCGGCGACCGCGAGCAGCAGCTCGTCGGCGAGGAGGGAGTCCTCGTTGACCCGGCGGACGGCTCCGACGTCGGTGCTGCTGCTGACGGCGAGCCGCAGCGCCCCCTGGGGCAGGTCGACGGTGGTGGTCGTCATCGCGGGGTCACTTCTCCTCGGCGGCCGAGCGGGCGTCGTCCGAGACGACCTCGGGGTGCCCGTCGTGCATCTCGATGTGGCGGTGCTCGCGGCGCATCTTCGCCAGGCTCGCGAGCGTCGCGACGGTCATGCTCAGGACGATGACCACCAGCGAGGTGATCGTGTCGATGTCCCACACCGGCACGGGCTCGCCGCCGTTGATGAAGGGCAGGTCGTTCTCGTGCAGGGCGTGCAGGACGAGCTTCACGCCGATGAAGGCGAGGATGAACGCGATGCCGTACTTGAGGTACTCGAGCTTGTCGATGAGGCCGCCGAGCAGGAAGTAGAGCTGGCGGAGCCCCATCAGGGCGAAGACGTTCGCGGTGAAGACGATGAACGGGCTCTCCGTGATGCCGAAGATCGCGGGGATCGAGTCGAGCGCGAAGAGCAGGTCGGTCGAGCCGATCGCCAGGAAGACGATCAGCATCGGGGTGAAGAACCTCGTGCCGTTCTTGACCGTGCGGATCTTCGAGCCGTCGAACTCGTCCGAGATCCTCACGCGCTTGCGCAGGAGGCGGATGAGCAGGTTGTCGGTGCCCTCGTCCTCGTCCTCCTTGCCGAACGCCTGGTTCCACGCCGTGTAGACCAGGAACGCGCCGAACAGGTAGAAGATCCAGCTGAAGCTCTCGATGAGCTGCGCGCCGAGGAGGATGAAGATCCCGCGGAAGACCAGCGCGATGATGATGCCCACCATCAGCACCTCCTGCTGCAGCTTCGCCGGCACCGCGAAGCGGCCCATGATGATGACGAAGACGAACAGGTTGTCGATCGAGAGGCTGTACTCGGTCAGCCAGCCCGCGACGAACTGGCCCGCGAGCTCGCCGCCGCCGAGGATCAGCATCGCCAGCGCGAAGATCAGCGCGAGCGTGACGTAGAAGCCGACCCAGAGGCCGGACTCCTTCAGGCTCGGCACGTGCGGGCGCTTGTAGACCAGCAGCAGGTCGGCGGCGAGGATCAGGCTCAGGACGACGAACGAGCCGATCACGAACCAGACGGGCAGATCGAGCATGAGGGCCTTCCGAGTGGGTGGGGGCCGAAAGTCTCTCCCCGGGGAGCGGACGGCCGTGCCGGTCCGCGTCACCCGTCCCGCCCCCGGCACCGCGCAGGGGCGGTGCGTACTGACGGGAGCGGAAAGGCGGGATACTCCCCTTCGCGGATGCGATCCTAGCGCCGATCCGGCGGGATGCGGCCCCGAGGAGGCGGAGCGGGAACGAGGCGATCGGCGCGATGCGTCGAGCGGGTGCCGCGTGGCGAGCACCCGGGTGTTAAACGAGAAGAACCCCCGGTCAGACCGGGGGTTCTTCTCGTGTTGCCGTGGTGACCCCAGCGGGATTTGAACCCGCGTTACCGCCGTGAGAGGGCGACGTCCTAGGCCGCTAAACGATGGGGCCGCGTTTTTGCAACTCGAAGAGTGTTGCACACGGATCCGCATCGACGCAAATCGAGCGCCCGGCCCATCCGGTCTCCGCTCGGCCCCGGCCTTGCCCGCCGCCCGCCGAGGCGGTTGGCTCGGGGCATGAGACTGACGAAACTCGAGCACGCCGCCGTCCTGATCGAGGAGGACGGCGCCCGGCTGGTGATCGATCCGGGGTCCTTCACCCGGCCCGTCGAGGGGACGGCCGACACCGTCGCCGTGGTGCTCACCCACGAGCACGCCGACCACTGGACCCCGGAGCAGCTGCAGCGCCTGCGCGACGCGGCCCCGTCGCTGCGGATCCTCGGCCCGGCCGGGGTCGCCGCCGCCGCCGAGGGCTTCGACGTCGAGACGGTCGCCGACGGCGACGTGGTGACGGTCGGCCCGTTCGAGCTGCGCTTCTTCGGCGCCCGCCACGCGGTGATCCACCGGAGCATCCCGGTCATCGACAACGTCGGCGTCCTCGTCGACGGCCGCGTCTACTACGCCGGCGACTCCTTCACCGTCCCCGAGGGCGTCGACGTCGAGGTCCTCGCGGCCCCGTCGGGCGCGCCGTGGATGAAGATCGCCGAGGCGATGGACTACGTGCTCGAGATCGCGCCGCGGCACGCCTTCGCGACCCACGAGCAGGTCCTCTCGGAGGCGGGACGCGCGCTCGGCCACGACCGGCTCGGCTGGGCCGTGCGCGAGGGGGGCGGGGAGTACCACGCGCTCGAGCCCGGCGACGTGCTCGAGCTCTGACGCCGGGGACGACGACGGCCGGGTCGGGGGCGAGCCCCGGCCCGGCCGTCGTCGCGATCCGCTAGCGGATCAGTAGTACTCGCCCTGGCGGTAGTCCCAGGAGTTGAACTGCTCGGCGAGGTTCAGCATGATGCGCTCGTAGTCGAGGCCGCGGCGGATCAGCACGGGGCCCGGGGTGATCGAGCGCTCGCTGCCCTGCACGGGGATGAGGGCGCCCGAGGCGTCCACCATCGAGACCATGACGCCCTGCTCGTGGCGGGAGTCCTCGTCCTTGTCCGGCTGGATGGAGGAGACGTACGAGTCGGCCGAGACGATGACGTCCGCCTCGTTCTCGATCCGCTCGCCGATGTTCGCGACCCGGCCGCGGTTGCCCACGCCCGAGGGGTTGGCCGAGCTGGCGAAGGTGAGGGTGCGGTCGCGCTCCCACAGGGTGGCGACCAGCTGCTCGGCGGGGCGGCCGAAGCGGATGACGAAGCAGCTCGTGCCGCGTCCGTCGCGGACCAGCTCGCGGGCGTCCTCGTCGATGAGCTCGACCGCCTCGGCCTTCCACGGGAGGATGCAGCCGAGCAGGACGTCCTGGTCCCAGTGCTTCCGGTAGAAGGCGAGGACCTCGTCGTTGAGCTCCGCGAGCTCGACGAGCTGCTCGATGCTGGAGCAGAGCACGACGCCGGGCTTGTTGCGGTTGCGCTGCTTGGCCGAGAACTTGCGCTCGAGGCCCGCACCGTCGGTCGTCATCAGGATGTAGCCGACCTTGGTCGCGCAGACGACCAGTCCACCGGGAGCGGCGAGCGCGTCCACTGCCTCGGCAGGAGCCTGCTCACGCCATTCGATCACCGTCGTGCTGGTCATTCTTTCCCTTTCGTGGTGTCCAGAGACGCCATGGGCGGGGCCCCGGCCGAGCGGAAGCCTAGCGGATGGCCCCGCGGCGGCAGGCGCGGCGGACCCCTGTCCCACGGCGGGACCGGCCCGGCCGGAGCGCGCTCCGCCGGGTGCTCGTGCAGATGGTCACGACCCCGCTGCGGGCCCCGTTCCCGGGCCCCAGGAGGTCACGCTCGCGAGGTCGGCCCCGAACTCGACGCGGAGGCGGACGGGCGGGCCGCCGCGCAGCACGTCCGGCAGCCACAGGCGGGCGTCGTCCCACATGCGGTCGAACGGCACCTCGTCGACCGGGACGAACGCGGCGGCGAGCTCGCTCGACTCGGTGACCTCGCCGGCGACCCGGCGGCAGAGGAAGACGTGCGAGCGCTGGCTCCACGCCGCCCGGTGGGGGAAGGAGTAGTCGAGCACGCCGCGCGGCTCCAGGTCGGCCGGGAGGGCGACCAGCCCCGCCTCCTCCTCCAGCTCGCGGACGGCCGCGTCGACGGGCGACTCCCCGGGCTCGAGCTTGCCACCGGGGGCGACCACGCGGCCCTCGCCGAGGCCCCTGCGCTTCCGGCCGAGGAGCACCTCCGCACCCCGCGGGCCGTCGCGGAGGACGTAGACGACGCACACCTCGGGCAGCCCCACCGCGCACCTCCGCTCCGGCGGGCCGGGGGCCCGGCACCGCCGTCGTAGGCTAGCCCGGTGACGACGACCGCGCTCGAGCGCTTCCAGGCCCTGCTGCGCGTCGACACCGTGTCCCACTCGGACGAGTCGGCGACCGACTGGAGCCGCTTCCACGCCTTCCGGGAGCTCGTCGCCGAGCTCTACCCGGCGCTGCACGCGGCGCTGGAGTCCGAGACCGTCGCCGGCCACTCCCTCCTCTGGCGCTGGCGCGGTGAGGAGCCGGGCGAGCCGGCCGTGCTGATGGCTCACTACGACGTGGTCAGCGTGACGGCGGCGGAGTGGTCGCACGACCCGTTCGCGGCCGAGACGGTCGTCGCCGCGGACGGCCGCACCTCCGTCGTGGCGCGCGGCGCCCTCGACGACAAGGGCTCCCTCGTCGCCCTCCTCGAAGCGGTCGAGGCGGCCGTCCGGCGGGGCGAGCGGCCCCGGCACGACGTGTACCTCCTCTCCACGCACAACGAGGAGACGGCGGGCGACGGCGCCCCCTCGGTCGTCGCCCTGCTCGGCGCGCGCGGGGTCCGCCCGCGCCTCGTGCTCGACGAGGGCGGGAACGTGCGGCGCGGCATCCTGCCCGGCGTCACCACCCCGATCGCCGTGATCGGCGTCACCGAGCGCGGGATCATGAACCTCGAGCTGACCTGCCGCGACGTCGGCGGCCACGCCTCCGCTCCGCCGCCCCCGCCCGGGCTGCTCGCCACCCAGCGGCTCGCGAGGGCGATCCACCGCCTGACCGAGAACCCGTTCCCCTCGACCCTCCCGGAGCCGATCGCCCAGCTGGTGCGCGCGGCGGCCGACCACGCGGACGCGGCCCACGCCGTCTGGTACGCCCGCCCGCACGAGCACCCGGACGCCGTCGTCGGCGCGCTCGCCGCCCACTCCAACCGCTCGGCCGCGATGCTGCGGACGACGGTCGCGATCACCGAGCTGCGCGGCAGCACCGGAGCGAACGTCCTCGCCTCCAGCGCCAGCGCCACCGCGAACGTGCGGATCAACCCGGGCGGCACCGTGGCAGGCGTGGTCGAGCGCATCCGCGCTGTCATCGACGACCCGGAGGTCGAGGTCGAGGTGAAGGTCGCCCACGAGCCCTCCCCCGTCTCCCCCACCGGCGAGCCCGGCGACGGCGGGCCGTACGACCTGCTCCGCGCGGTCGTGCAGGAGTCGTTCCCGGACGCGGTCGTCGCCCCCTACGTGCAGACCGGCGGCAGCGACGCCCGGCACTTCCACGCCATCAGCGACCACGTCTACCGCTTCATCCCGTTCGAGATCAGCCCGCGGCAGCAGCTCGGGATCCACGGGGTCGACGAGTCGGTCGAGGCCGACCAGTTCGAGCGCGCCATCGAGTTCTACGCGCGGCTGCTCGCCCGACTCTGATCGCGGCGATCCTCCGGGGTCGGGGAGGACCGCGCAGCGACCGGCAACCTGGGAGAACCGTTCGATGACGCGCCGACCGGTGTTGGCCCGGAGTTCACCCCGCGATGATGGACTGATCGCAGCGGGGTCGCCTCCGCTGGAGCAGTGCGCAAGTGCCGACGCCGGGTCGCGTGATCCGGCTCCCGCCGATCGTGGAACCCGAGGATCATGTCCCTCCGCCAGGCCGAGTACCCCCGGCCCAACCACTTCATCCTTCACCTGAGCGACACCCACTTCATCGCCGGAGACGGCGGCCTGTACGGCTCCGACGTCGACAGCGAGGCCCAGCTGCGGCTCCTGTTCGACGAGCTGGAGGCGTCCGGCGGACGTCCGGAGGCCATCGTCATCACGGGTGATCTCGCCGACAAGGGCGAGCCGGAGGCGTACGCGAAGCTGCGCGCCGTCGTCGAGCCCGCGGCCGCACGCCTCGGCGCCGAGGTGATCTGGGTGATGGGCAACCACGACGACCGCGGCGCGTTCCGCTCGGGGCTGCTCGACCAGCTCCCGACCACGCAGCCGGTCGACCGCGTGCACGACGTGAACGGGCTGCGGATCATCGCGCTGGACTCCACCGTGCCCGGCGCCCACTACGGGGAGATCTCGGACGCGCAGCTCGACTGGCTGGCGGAGGAGCTCTCCAGCCCGGCCCCGCACGGCACGATCCTCGCGCTGCACCACCCGCCGGTGCCGAGCGTGCTCGACCTGTCGGTCCTCGTGGAGCTGCGCGACCAGCCCGCCCTCGCGGAGGTGCTCGAGGGCTCCGACGTCCGCAGCATCATCGCGGGCCACCTGCACTACTCGTCGACGGCGATGTTCGCCGGCATCCCGGTCTCGGTCGCGTCGGCCACCTGCTACACCCAGGACCTCAACGTGCCGGTGGGAGCGACCCGCGCCCGCAACGGCGCCCAGGCGTTCAACCTGATCCACGTCTACGACGGCACGGTGCTGCACTCGGTGGTGCCGATCGGCGCCTCGACCGAGGTGTCCTACGTCTCGGCGAGCGAGACGCAGCGGATCCTCGCGGACCACGGCGTCGAGATCGCCGCGGCGACGGCGGCCCCGGTCGCCCGGGACGAGGAGCTCTACCCGCCGCTCGTGGAGCGGGTGGGCGTCAGCGCGTAGCGACGCGACGGGGCGTCGGGGTCGCCCCGACGCCTCCGGGCGCCGCGTCGACCGCGTCCTCGGACACGGCCGGCGGTGTCAGCGCCCGCCGGCACGGTCCCGCGCGAACAGCCATCCGGCGAAAGCCAGCGCCGCGGCCAGCGCGACGCCCACGCCGACGCCCGCTCCCATTCCGATGCCCGGGAACACGAGCGAGCTCGCCAGGCCGAGCAGCAGCCCGGCCACCGCTCCCCCGACGGCCCAGCCCACGGTCAGTCCTCGCGCTCCCACGGAGCCGGGATCGGGTAGTACTCCTCGAGGAACCCGATGACGGCCTTGGTGCGCGCCTCCGCCGAGATCTCGGGGAAGCTGCCGTCGTTGAGGCAGAAGAAGTCGACTCCGCGGTTCTTGAGGAGCTTGCGCATGTCCTTCAGCCCCTGGTGCATCGTCGTGTCGACGTACTTCACCGAGGCGTTCTCCTGCACGACCGCGCGCCCGGTCATCAGCGCGTAGTAGTGGTAGAGCGAGTTGGTGACGGAGACGTCGCTCGCGGAGCGGAAGCGGCTCGCGGCGGTCGCGGTGAACTCCGGCTCGAACTCGGCCTCGAGCTCGGCCATCACGGTCTTGCGGAGCGGCGTGGCGGCGTGCTCGAGGTGACGGGTCGTCATCGCGCCGAAGCGCTCGCGGAGCAGGCGCCGGTTGACGCGGGCCGCGTTCTCGAAGCCGCTGCGGGAGGCGTTGGAGTCGCCCATGCCGATGCGCGTCGTCGCCTCGATGAACTTCGTGATGCCCCCGGGCGAGAAGAAGATCGACGGGTCGACCGGGCGCCCGAAGAACATGTCGTCGTTGGAGTAGAGGAAGTGCTCCGCCAGCCCCGGGATGCGGTGCAGCTGGCTCTCGACCGCGTGGGAGTTGTGCGTCGGCAGCACCGAGAGGTCGCGGAAGTGGTCCTCGCTGCGCACGAGGGTGACGTCCGGGTGGTTGTCCAGCCAGCGCGGGCGCGGGGAGTCGGTGACGATGTAGATGTGCCGGATCCACGGCGCGTACATGTAGACGCTGCGCAGGGCGTACTTGAGCTCGTCGATCTGGCGGAAGCGCGCCGGAGCGTCGTCGCCCTCGCCCACCACGTAGCTCGCCATGCGGGCCGCACGGGCGCGCTGGAACTCCAGGTCGGTGCCGTCGACCCACGAGAAGACGATGTCGACCTCGAAGCGGATGTCGCTGACGAGCGGCTCGAACATGCCCTCGAACGTCGGCCAGGTGCGGCCGTACGCCTCGACGTGGGCGTCGATGGCTTCGGCGACGGGGAGGCTGTTGCGCATGAGCGCGTTCTCGGCGGGAGTGATGATCTCCTCCTCGCCCACCTTCCACAGCTCGAGGCGGACGCCGCTGCGGGCGCCGTAGCGCAGCGATCCCGTGGAGGAGACGCGCGGGCGGAAGAGCTTGAAGACGGAGGCGCGCGGGTACGGCGCGAGCACGCCCTCGGCCAGGAGCTGGGGCGGGGTGCCCCGCTTGTCGACCGTCTTGGCGTAGAAGGGCTCGGTCGCGAAGGCGCGCGCCAGCAGCGTGGCCAACTCGGCGCCGAGCACGCGGTCCACCGCGAGGAAGGGCGAGCCGTCGGTGCCGCGGATGAGGCGGTAGGGGAATTCGGCGGCGTCGAGGACCTCGCCGATGGCGATCAGGTCCTCGGTCCAGGCCGCGCGGGGCGTCGTACTCGAGTTCACCAGCGAGAACAGGCCGGCATGGACCACGACGTCGTCGCGGTCGAAGTGGCGCGGGCGCAGGAGCGGTGACGGAAGAGCACGGACGGAAGGCATGATTCACATTATCCGCCGTGGATTTCGTCCGTGTGACCGGGCCGTCGGCTTGACAGCGACCGCGGGGCCGCACGGTCAGCGCGAGAGCGACCCCAGACGGTCCCCCGCCTTCTCCGCGGCCTTCGCGGCCCGCCTGGCGCGGTGCCGCTCCTCGGCGGCGACGACCCCCAGCGCGAAGGCTCCCTCCCCGCTGCGATCGGCCTCCTCCAGGATCAGCGCACGGGCGGCGAGCGCGTCGCGCTCCTCCCCCAGGGCGTCGGCGAGGTCCTCGCCCGCCTCGGCGAGCGAGCGGCGCCGGGCGCCGACGGCCTCGGGGACGACCGCCCGCCACGCCTCCACGGTGTAGCGGAGCCGCTTCGCCGCCTTCCGCAGGTCGTGACGAGCCTCGAGCGAGCCGCCGGCCGCCGCGGAGATGCGCGCGAGGTCCTTCGCGACGGAGCGGCGCACCAGCGCCGTCGCGCTCGAGCCCGCCCGCGCGGTGCGGGGCGGATCCGCGAGCAGGGCGTCGAGCGAGGCGAGGAGCGCGAGGTAGCGGCCGCCGCGCAGAGTGCGGTCGACGCGGCGCAGCGCCGAGGCGTGCCGGTGCTCGATCTCCTCCAGCAGGGCGGTGGGGGTGCTCGGGGCGCCCTCGACGGCCGCCAGGGAGGTGCGGAACCGCTCGGCGAGCACCTCCTGGTCGCGGGCCGCGCCGAGGACCCCTCCCAGCCAGCGCAGCTCGTCCCGCACGGGGTCGGTCGCCGCACGGTCGAGCACGGAGCGGGAGGCGGCGAGGACGGACCGGAGCCGGCGCGCGAGCACGCGCATCCGGTGCAGGGCGTCGTCGGCCTCGAGGCGCACCCGCGGGTCGACGGCGCGCAGCTCGCGCAGGAGCGAGCGGACCGCGGCGAGCGCCGCCTCCCCGCCGTTCCGCGGATCCGGGACCGTCTCCTCGATCGGGCCGCCGGTGGCCCGGGCGAGCTTGGAGGCGCTGGCGGCCGGGCGGGCGCCCGCGGCGAGGAGGCGCTGCTCGATCGCGTCGAGGACCCGCTCGCCCTCGTCGCCCGGGACGTCGACGAGCTCGACCTCCCACTCCCTCCAGCGCCGCTCGCGGCCGGTGCGCTGGTCGCGCGCGGTCACCAGGTCGTCGGCGATCTCGGCGAGCTCCCGCCCGTGGGAGTCGAGGGCGCGGGTGATCGAGCGGACCGTCTCGAGCTGCGCCAGCGGCTCGAGCGGCGCGCGCCCCACCTGCCCGAGCACCGGCTCGCGGACGGCGGACGGGACCGTGCGCGAGGCCGTGAGCTCCGCGTGGATCTCGGTGCGGCCGGAGGAGCCGGGCAGCTTGACGTGCCAGCCCTGGTCGGATCCGCCCTCGCGGCGGCGCAGCGTGATCCGCGCCCGGGACAGAGCGCGCTCGGCGGTGTCGAAGTACTCGGCGCGGAGGGTCACCGGCTCCTCCGTGCGGACGCTCGCGACGCTCGCGGTGCCGGTCAGGTCGGGCAGCCGGGTGCCCGCGTCGACGTCGTACTTGCGCTCGACCTCGGTCTGCACTCTCCGCGCACCGCCCGCCCGGGACGTCGCCGACTCGTTCTCCGCACCGCTGGCCATGCTCCATTGTGATCACGCCCGGCGCCGCTGCGGCACCCCGGGCGGCCAGGGGCGCCCTCGCCCTAGGCTGGAGCGATGACCGCGCCCGTTCCGCCCGTCGCCCGCCGCGTCCCCTTCGAGCGCCGCCACCACGGCGACGTGGTGGTCGACCACTACGAGTGGCTGCGCGAGAAGGAGAGCCCCGAGGTGATCGCGCACCTCGAGGCCGAGAACGCGTACACCGAGGCGGTGCTGGCTCCTCTCGCCCCGCTGCGCGAGCGCCTGTTCGAGGAGATCCGCTCGCGGACGAAGGAGACCGACCTCTCGGTCCCCGTCCGGGAGGGCTCCTGGTGGTACTTCTCGCGCTCCTACGAGGGCCGCCAGTACGCCGTGCACTGCCGGGCGCCGATCAGCGGGCCGGACGACTGGACGCCGCCGTCGATCGCCGAGGGCGGTCCGCTCGAGGGCGAGCAGGTCGTCCTGGACGGCAACGCGGAGGCGGAGGGGCACGACTTCTTCTCGCTCGGCAGCTTCGACGTCTCGGCCGACGGCCGACGGCTGCTCTTCGGCACCGACGTCGAGGGCGACGAGCGCTACACCCTCCGCATCCGCGACCTCGAGACCGGCGAGGACCTGCCGGACGTCATCGAGGGCACCGGCGGCGGAGCGACCTTCGGCGCCGACGCGCGCTTCGTCTTCTACCCGACCGTCGACGAGTCCTGGCGCCCCGACACGATCTGGCGGCACGAGGTCGGCGCCGGGACCCCGGACGAGGTCGTCTTCGCCGAGCCCGACGAGCGCTACTGGATCGGCGTGGGCCTCACCCGCAGCCGCCGCTTCCTCGTCATCGAGATCGGCAGCAAGATCACGAGCGAGTGCCTGCTGCTGGACGCGTCCGACCCGACCGGCTCGTTCCGCTCGGTGTGGCCGCGCCGCGAGGGCGTGGAGTACGAGGTCGAGCACGCCGTCGTCGACGGGCGCGACCGCCTGCTGATCGTGCACAACGACGGCGCCCTCGACTTCGAGATCGTCGAGGAGCCGGCCGACCTGTCGCGCGACGCCGACGCCCGGGCCCGCGAGCGCCGCGTGGTGGTGCCGCACCGCGAGGGCCGCCGGATCGAGGGCGTCGACGCCTTCGCCGGGCACGTCGTGGTCTCGTACCGAGCCGACGGAGCCACCCGGCTCGGGCTGCTCCGCGAGGACGGCACCGGAGCGCGGCTCGAGGAGATCGTCTTCGACGAGCCGCTCTACGACGCGGGCCTGGCGGGGAACCCGGAGTGGGAGCAGCCCTCCCTCCGCCTCGCCTACACCTCGTTCGTCACCCCCTCGACCGTGCTCGCGCTCGACGTCGCGACGGGCGAGCGCACGGTGCTCAAGCAGCAGCCGGTGCTCGGCGACTACGACCCCGCGCTCTACGTGCAGCGGAGGGAGTGGGCCGTGGCGGAGGACGGCACGCGGGTGCCCCTCTCGCTCGTCTGGCGCCGCGACGCCGCCGATCCGGACTCGGCCCCCGCGCCGCTCCTCCTCTACGGCTACGGCTCGTACGAAGCGAGCATCGACCCGGGCTTCTCGATCGCGCGCCTCTCGCTGCTCGACCGCGGCGTCGTCTTCGCCGTCGCGCACGTCCGCGGCGGCGGGGAGATGGGCCGCTCCTGGTACGAGAACGGGAAGACGCTGGCGAAGCGGACGACCTTCACCGACTTCGTCTCCGCGGCGCGGCACCTGGTCGACGCGGGCTTCACCACTCCGGACCGCCTGGTCGCGCAGGGAGGGTCGGCCGGCGGCCTGCTGATGGGCGCGGTCTCGAACCTCGCCCCGGAGGCGTTCGCCGGCGTCCTCGCGCAGGTGCCGTTCGTCGACGCGCTCACCTCGATCCTCGACCCGTCGCTGCCGCTCACAGTGATCGAGTGGGACGAGTGGGGCGACCCGCTGCACGACGCCGAGGTGTACGCCTACATGAAGTCGTACTCGCCCTACGAGAACGTCCGCGAGGGCGTGCAGTACCCCCGGATCCTCGCGACGACGAGCCTCAACGACACCCGGGTGCTGTACGTGGAGCCGGCGAAGTGGGTGGCCAGGCTCCGCGAGGTCGGCGCTCCCGCGCTGCTGCGCACCGAGATGACCGCGGGACACGGCGGAGTGAGCGGACGCTACGAGCGCTGGCGCGAGATCGCGTTCGAGTACGCCTGGACGCTGGACGTGCTCGAGCTGGCCTGAGCGCCCCGCCGCAAGCCCCTCCGCCCGTCGTCCGCGGCCAGTAGGGTTCGGGGTGCCGACGGAGGGAAGACCATGAGCGCAGGCCTGTCGATCGACCGCATCGCCGCATGGGTGGCGGACCAGAGGTGGTACGCGAGCAAGGGGCGGCGCCCCGAGCTGGAGGTCCGCGGCGCCTGGTCGCTGCACCCCGGCGAGGCGGAGGTGGTGGACCACCTCTTCATCGACCGGGCAGGCACGAGCCCGGTGCTGTACCAGGTGCCGGTGACCGTCCACGCGGCTCCGGTGCCCGGGCTCGAGGACGCCCTCGTCTACTCCGACGACGCGCACTACGTGTACGACGCTCCGCGCGACCCGGTGTTCGCCCGCGCCCTGCTCGGCATGATCGCCGACGGCGGCCGCTCCGACGAGGACGGCGCCCAGGGCGGCGCCCGCGCCGAGGGCCACCGGCAGCCGGGTGCCGCGATCGGGGCGTTCGCGTCCTCGAAGGTGCTCAGCGGCGAGCAGTCGAACACCTCGGTGATCGTCCGCACGACCGCCGACGACGGATCCGACGCGACCCCGGTGATCGTCAAGGTCTTCCGCGCCCTCCACCACGGCGACAACCCGGACGTGACGGTGCAGTCGGCGCTCAACGCCGCCGGGAGCGCCCTCGTCCCGCCCGTGCTCGGCAACGTGACCGGCGAGTGGGACGACCAGGGCGAGGAGACGGGCCGCGCCTTCGGGCACCTCGCCTTCGCGCAGGAGTTCCTCCCCGGGGTCCAGGACGCGTGGCGCGTCGCCCTCGAGGCGGTCGCCGCCGACTCCGACTTCACCGGACCCGCCCGCGAGCTGGGCCGCGCCACCGCCGAGGTGCACGCGACGCTGGCGGAGGTCATGCCGACCGAGGACACCACGTCCGAGGTCGTCGAGCGGATGGTCGCGGCCATGCGCCGTCGCCTTCGCATCGCCTCGGCAGAGGTCCCCGTGATCGCCGAGGACTCGGAGGCGATCGAGGCCGTGTTCCGCGCCGCCGAGACCGCGCCGTGGCCGAGGCTCCAGCGCATCCACGGCGACTACCACCTCGGGCAGGTCCTGTCCGTGCCCGATCGCGGCTGGGTGCTCCTCGACTTCGAGGGCGAGCCGCTGCGGCCCATGCACGAGCGCCGTCTTCCCGACGTGGCCCTTCGCGACGTGGCGGGGATGCTGCGCTCCTTCGACTACGCGGCGGGTGCGCACGAGCAGGCCGAGCCGGGCGCCTCGAGGGCGGCGTGGGCGGCGGCGAGCCGTGCCGCGTTCCTCGAGGGCTACGCCGAGCAAGCGGGCGACGCGGTCACCGCGCACCGGGCGGTGCTCGACGCGTTCGAGCTCGACAAGGCCGTCTACGAGGCGATCTACGAGGCGCGCAACCGGCCGGAGTGGCTGTCGATCCCGGTCGCCGCGGTGCAGCGCCTCGCCGGACGCTCGTAGGGTGGCAGGCATGAGCGACGACACCGACGACAAGAAGCCCCTGGACCCGCTGAGCGACTTCAGCATCCCGGGCGACACCGATCTGCACACGACCGGCGATGCCTCGGGCGCGGACGGCGACGAGGTCGCGGAGCCCGGAGCGGACGAGGACTGAGCCGCCTGCTCTGCGGGGCCGGCCGTCGGCTCGGCTCCGCGGAGCCGACGGCCGGACTAGCCCAGCGGGGCGAGCGGCTCGACCGCCGGCCCCTCCAGCACCGTCCCGTCGGCTGCGAAGCGGGAGCCGTGCAGCGGGCAGTCCCAGCTGCGCTCCGAGTCGTTCCAGGTGACGATCCCGCCGAGGTGCGGGCACACCGCCGACACCGCGCAGCGCCTCCCGTCCACGGTGGAGACCGCGACGGGCTGCAGGCCGTCGCGGGCGAGCGAGCCCTGGCCCTCCGCCGGCACCACCCCGGCCGAGCGGGGCGCGCGGAGCGCTGCCGACCAGCCGCGGGCGTACCAGGCGCCCACCGCCAGCCCGGCGCCGAGCCCCTCCGCCATCACCCGCGGCAGCGTGGGCCGGCGGTGCAGCGTCCTCGCCCAGGCCGGCGTCCCGCCCTCGAGGTCGGCGACGAGCGTCATCGCGGCCTGCACCGCGTTGGTCATCCCCCACTTGTCGTAGCCGGTCGCCAGGAAGATCCGTCCGCGGCCCCGCGGCAGCCAGCCCACGAACGGCACACGGTGGAACGGCTCGTAGTCCTGGGCGCTCCACTGCGCGACCGGCTCCGCCCCCGGGAAGGACCGCCGCGTCCAGGCGACCAGGTCGTCCACCGCCTCCGAGGTGACGGGCCTGCGCCCCACGGGGTGGCCGTTGCCGCCGATCAGGAGGAGCCGCTCGCCGTCGCGCTCGGCGTCGCGCACGGAGCGGGACGGCTCGTCGACCGAGAGGTACATGCCGTCGGGGATCGGCGCGTCGGTGCGGAACGCGACCGCGTATGAGCGCAGCGCGGCGATCTTGGCGAAGTAGAGGCCGCGGTCGAGGATCGGCGCGCCCGTGAGCAGGTAGGCCCGGTCCCCGGTCACCGGGCCCGCGCTGGTGCGGACCCGGACAGGAGCGGTCGCTCGCATCCCGAGGGCCCGGACGCCCTGCACCAGGGTGCCCCCGGCGGCGCGGAAGTCGGCGGCGAGCGCCGTGAGGACGTCCATCGGGTCGAACTGGGCCTGGTCGTCGAGGGCCACGGCCGCCGTGCTGGGGAAGGGCACGTCGAGCTCGCCGACGAGGCGGGTCGCGAGGCCGAAGCGGCGCGCGGTCGCGTGCTCCTTCAGGACGGCGTCCACGCGCTCGGGCGTCTGCGCGTAGCTGTAGGCGGTGCGCCTCTGCACCGGCACGCCCGCGCCCTCGCAGTAGTCGAGCAGCCAGCGGAAGCCCGCGAGGTTCGCCGCGACGTAGGCCTCGGTCACCGCGGGAATGTTGCGCTCCGCGATCCGGGAGAGGTGCGCTCCCTGCAGGAGGCTGAGCTTCGCCGTCGTGTTCCCGGTCGTGACGGCGCCGACCTCCCGCGCCTCCAGCACCAGCACGCGCCGGCCGGTCCGCTGCAGGAGGAGCGCGGTGACCAGCCCGGTGAGCCCGGCGCCGACCACGACGTCGTCGTAGTGCGCGCCCGGCACGAACTCGTCGGAGGGGATCGGAGCCGCGCCCGCCCGCCAGAGGGAGCGGGGCCGCGGGGCCGTCGTGGTCGTGTCCTCCGGAGTCATCGGGAGTCCCTCCGTTCAGGGGCCGGACGGCCCGCGAGCGACGCTACGCGGAGCCTCCTGGACCGTCACGGTGTTGACACGTCGCGGGACGCGGGCTCAGAGCCAGCCCCACCGCTTGAAGAGCCGGTGCAGCACCACGCTCGAGGCGAGCATCGCCGCGAGCGCCGCCGGGTACCCCCACGCCACGTGCAGCTCGGGCATCACGTCGAAGTTCATGCCGTAGATGCTCGAGATCATGGTCGGCGCGAAGAAGATGGCCGCCCAGGCGGAGATCCGCTTGACCTCGTCGTTCTGCTGGTTGCCCACCTCCGCGAGCTTCTTCATGTCCTCGTTCTGGCGCTGGGCGACGAGGGTCGCGTTCACCGCCAGGATCTCCCGCAGCGTGGTGCGGAAGCCGTCGACCCGCTCGGTGACGAGCGCGACGTGGTCGGCGACGTCGCGGATGTAGCGGCGCAGCTCCACATCCGACTGGAACACCTCGAAGTCGGTGACGAGCCGCCCGAGCATGCCGGTCAGCGGAGCGACCGCACGCTGGAAGTCCAGCACCTCCTGGCTGAGCTCGTAGATGCGGCGGGACACCGCCGGGTCGCCCTCGAAGACCTGCGCCTCGATCTCGTCGATGTCGTTCTCGAGACCGGCGACGACGGGCGAGTACTGATCCACGACGGCGTCGAGGATCGCGTACAGCACGGCGACCGGGCCGACGCGCAGCAGCTCCGGATCGGCCTCCATCCGCCGCCGCACCAGCGAGAGGTCGGGCTTCTCGGAGTGGCGGACCGTGACGACGAAGTTCGACCCCACGAACAGGTGGAGCTCGCCGAAGTCGACCTCCTCGCGCTGGTCGGAGTAGCTGGCGGCGCGCAGCACCACGAACATGTCGCTGCCGTACCGCTCGAGCTTGGGCCTCTGGTGCGCGCTGATCGCGTCCTCGAGGGCGAGCGGGTGCATCGAGAACTCGTCCTCGAGCGCGGCGAGCTCGGCCGCGTTCGGCCGGTACAAACCGATCCACGCCATCGCGTCGGGCAGCTTCTGCAGGGCGGCGAGCGCCTCCGGGATGCTGCCGGGAGAGACGACCCGGCGGCCGTCCTGATAGATCGCGTTGTCGACCGTGCTGGTGCGGGCCGGCTCGTCGTCCGGGCGCAGACGCTGGATGGGAGCGGTGTCCTCGGCGGCGGCGCGGGTGCGCGAGCCCAGACCCAGGATCGTCGCGGGGACGCGGGGCAGCTTCACGACCATCTCCTCTGCTCGACCGACGCCCTATTGTGCACCTCCCGGTGAACGGGAGGTGTCCGCTGCGCCGCCGGTGTCGGAGGGCCTCACTAGCCTGGAGGCGCTCCCCCGGACGACGCAGAGGAAGGACGACCGTGAAGCTGCTGCACACCTCGGACTGGCACATCGGCCGCACCTTCCACGGGCACTCCACGACGGCGGCGCTCGCGACCGTGCTCGAGGCCCTGGTCGAGACGGTGCGGGCCGAGCGCGTGGACGCGGTGCTGATCGCCGGCGACGTCTTCGACTCCGCCGTGCCCGCCGCGGAGCACTACACCCTCCTCACCCGCACGCTCGAGGCGATCCGCGCGGCCGGCGCCGAGGTCGTCCTCACCAGCGGCAACCACGACTCCCCCGCCCGGCTCGGCTTCCAGGCCGGGCTCCTGCGCGGAGCGGGCGTCCACGTCCTCACCGACCCCGAGGCGTACGCCGAGCCGGTCGTGCTGCGCGACGCGTCCGGCCTCGAGGTCGGCGTCCACGGCATCCCCTTCCTCGAGCCCGCCCTCTACCGCCACCGGCACCCGGAGGAGCAGCTGCGCCGCCACGAGGACGTGCTCGCCTTCGCGATGGCGCGGGTGCGCGCCGCCGCCGAGGCGGCGGGCCGTCCCTGGGTCGTGCTCGCGCACTGCTTCGCGGTCGGAGCCCCGGCCGCGGTCCTCGAGCGCGACATCACGGCGGGCGGGCTCGACTACGTCTCGGTCGAGCACTTCGCCGCGGCCGACTACGCGGCGCTCGGGCACATCCACGGACGCGCCGAGCTGCTGCCGGGAGTGCGCTACTCCGGAGCGCCGCTGCACTACTCGTTCGGCGAGGCGTCGAAGCCGCGCGGCGCCTGGCTGGTGACGATCGGGCCCGAGGGGCTCGAGGGCGTCGAGTGGTCGCCGCTCCCCGTGCCGAGGAGGCTCAGCGTGATCGAGGGCGAGCTCCAGCAGCTGCTGCGCGATCCCTCCCTGGCCGAGGTGGAGGGCGACTGGGTCTCGGCGGTGCTCACCGATCCCGTGCGCCCGCTCGACGCGATGGCGCGCCTGCAGTCGCGCTTCCCCGGCTGCGCCACGCTCGAGCACCGGCCCCCGCACGCCGCGGCCGAGCCGCGCGCGTACGCCGAGCGGATCCGCGGGCGGAGCGACGTGGAGGTCGTCGACGACTTCCTCGCCCACGTCCGCGGCGGTCACGGCGCCACGGAGACCGAGCGCGCCCTCACCCTCGACGCGCTCGCGGCCGTCGAGGCCGAGGCTCTGCGGTGAGGATCCGCCGACTCGCCTTCGCCGGGCTCGGACCGTTCCGCGCCGAGCAGTGCGTCGACTTCGACCGGCTCGAGGACGTGGGCGTGTACCTCATCGCCGGGCGCACCGGAGCGGGCAAGTCGACGATCCTCGACGCGATCGCGTTCGCGCTCTACGGCTCGGTCCCCCGCTTCGACGGCACCGCCTCGCGCCTCCGGAGCGACCACAGCGGCCCCGAGGACGAGACCTTCGCCGAGCTCGAGTTCGAGGCGGCGGGGCGCGTCTACCGCGTCCGGCGCTCGCCCGAGTACGAGCGGCCGAAACGGCGCGGCACCGGCACCACGACCCAGCCGGCGAAGGTCGAGCTGCTGGAGCAGGTCGACGGCTCCTGGGTCGGGCTCTCGTCGAGCGCGAAGGAGGTGGGCGCCGACATCGGCCGGATCGTCGGCCTGACGAAGGACCAGTTCCTCCAGGTGATCCTGCTGGCGCAGAACCGCTTCCACGAGTTCCTGCTCGCGAAGAACGACGACCGGCAGCGTCTCCTGCGCACGCTCTTCGCGACCGAGCGCTTCGATCTGCTCCGCCGCCGCCTGCTCGAGCAGCGCGACGCGAGCGCCGTCGGGCTCGAGGAGGAGCGCGCGGCCGTGACGGCGCTCGCGGACGAGGCCGTCCGGCTCCTCGATGACGGAGCCGAGCCGCCCCTGCCGGACGCCGCCTGGTTCGCCGGGCTGCCGGCGCGGCTCGCCGCTCCGCTCGAGGCGGCCCGGGCCGGCTCCGCCGCGGCCGACGCGGCGCACGAGGCCGCGGGCACCGCTCTCGACGAGGCCCGGCGCACCGCCCGGGGCCAGGAGCGGCGCCGGCGCGCCCTCATCGAGGCGGAGGAGCTCGTGGTCGCCGAGGCGCACGTCGAGCAGCAGCGGGCCGCGATCGAGCGCGCGCGCCGGGCCGACGGCGTGCTGCCGCTGCTCCGCTCCGCCCGGGCAGCCGCCGAGAAGGAGCGGGCCGCCCGGCAGCAGCGCGACCTCGCGGCCGACGCCTACGGGGACGCGTCCGGGGGCCCGGCCGCCGAGACGGCCGAACGGCTCGCCGCTGTCCTCGGCGCCCTCACCGAGGCGCTGGCCGAGGAGCGCCGGCTCCCCGACGCGGAGCGCGTCGCCGAGCGGTCCGCGCGCGCCGAGCAGGCGGCGGCGACCGCGCTCGCCGGGATCGAGGCGGAGCTGCGCGAGCTGCCCGCTCGCGTCGACGCGCTCGCCGGCGAGGAGGAGTCCCTGGCCGGGGAGGCCGCCGCCGTCCCCGCGCGCGTCGACGAGCTCGCCGCGCTCGAGCGGAGGATCGCCGCGGCCCTCGAGCGCGATCTCACTGCGGCGGGCCTGCAGCGGCTCCGCACGGCCTACGCCGACGCGGCGCGCGTCCACGGCGAGCGCGCCGCGGAGCAGGCCGCCCTGATCGCGCGCCGGTTCGCCGGGTTCGCCGGGGAGCTCGCCGAGCGGCTGGAGCCGGGCGAGCCCTGCCCCGTCTGCGGCTCGTGCGAGCACCCCCGCCCGGCCGAGCACGACGGCCCGACGACGGTCGGCACCGACGACCTCGACCGGGCCCGCGTCGCGGTGGAGCGCGCCGCCGCCGCCCTCGACGGCGCCCGCGAGCGCGAGGGAGCCGCGGCTCGGGCTCTCGCGGCGCTAGAGGAGCGCGTGGGCGAGGACGCGGATCCGGAGTCGCTCCGCCCGGCGCACGAGGAGCGGCTCGCCTCGGCGCGCCGCGCCGCCGCCCGCATGGAGGAGCTGCGGCGCGAGCGCATCCGGCTGCGCACCCGGATCGACGCTCTCACGACCGGGCGGGACGCCGCTCGTGAGGAGCACCGCGCCCGCGCCGACGAGTCCGCCCTCGCCGCTGAAGCGCTGCGGCTGCTGCGGGAGCGCGTCGAGGCCTTCCGCGACGGCGCGACGAGCGTCGCCTCGCGCGTCGAGCAGCTGAACGCCCAGCGCCGTCGTGCCGTCGCCGTGGTCGAGGCCGAGGAGGCGGCCGTCTCGCGGTCCGAGGCCGCCGCCGCCGCCCGGGAGGAGCTCGCCGAGGTCCTCGCCGAGCGCGGCTTCACGACCGCCGAGGAGGCCGAGTCGGCCGCGCTGGCCAGCGGGGACCGGGCGCGGGCCGAGGCCGTCGTCGCCGAGCACGAGCGACGGCGGAGCGCGACGGAGGCGGTGCTCGCCGACCCGGAGCTCCGCGGACTGCCGGGCACGGCCGTCGACCTCGCCGACGCCGAGGGGCGCTCGCGCGAGGCCTCCGCCCGTCGCGACGAGGCGCGAGCCGGCCTCTCCGTGCTCGAGCACCGCTCGGAGCGCCTGGCCGAGCTCACCGCGACGGCCGCGGGCCGCCTCGCGGTGCTGGGTGAGCGCCTCCACCGCCACGAGGAGCTGCGGACGCTGGCCGAGACCGTCTCCGGCCGGGGGCAGAACACGCGCCGGATGGACCTCGAGGCCTTCGCCCTCGCCGGACGCCTGGAGGAGATCGTGACCGCGGCGAACCTCCGCCTCGACGCGATGACCAGCGGCCGCTACGCACTCGCCCACGACGACTCGCTCGCCTACCGCGGTGCCGCCTCCGGCCTCGGGATCGACGTGCTCGACGCCTTCACCGGCGTCCGCCGGCAGCCCGCCTCGCTCTCCGGCGGCGAGACGTTCCTCGCCTCGCTCGCCCTCGCCCTCGGCCTCGCCGACGTGGTGACGGCGCAGTCCGGCGGCATCTCGCTCGAGACCATGTTCATCGACGAGGGCTTCGGCTCGCTCGATGCCGAGACGCTCGAGACGGCGCTCAGCACGCTCGACGAGCTGCGGTCGGGCGGTCGGACGATCGGCCTGATCAGCCACGTCGACGCGATGCGCGAGCGGCTGCCGATCGGCCTCCGCGTCGCGGTGGGGCCGCGCGGCGACTCGTCGATCCTCACCGGCTGAGCGGCCGCTCCCGGGCGAAGGGGCGACGACGGCCCGCTCCCTCCTCTCGCACTGCAGCAGCGAGCGCGCCCGCGCCCGCTGCTAGGGTCGTGCGCAGTGACACGGGGTGCCCGCCAGGGCTGAGAGAAGACCCGTTGAACCTGATCTAGTTCGTACTAGCGAAGGGATGTCGCGAATGAGCATTCGCACGCCTGTCCACCCGACCCTCCCCGCCGACACGGCGCCCGACCCGGCGTCCGTGGGTCGCGATCTCGCCGAGCTCCGCGCCGCCGGGCCCCTGGTGCAGTGCATCACGAACGCGGTCGTCACCGGCTTCACCGCCAACAGCCTTCTGGCCCTCGGCGCCAGCCCGGCGATGTGCGACCTGCCCGGCGAGGCGGGCGTCTTCGCGGGCCTCGCCTCCGCGGTGCTCGTCAACCTCGGCACGCCCGGAGCGGAGCAGCGCGAGGGTGCTCGCGAGGCGGTCGCCGCGGCCGGACGCGCCGGCACCCCGTGGGTGCTCGATCCGGTCGCCGTGGGCCCGCTGCCCGTCCGCACCGCTCTGGCGGTGGAGCTGCTCGAGGCGCGGCCCGCGATCATCCGCGGCAACGCCTCCGAGATCCTCGCCCTCGCGGGAGCCGGTGCGGGCGGCCGCGGCGTGGACGCCGTCGACACCGCCGAGCAGGCGCTCGACTCCGCCCGCGTCCTCGCCCGCCGCACCGGAGGCGTGGTCGCCGTCTCGGGAGCGGTCGACCTCGTCACCGACGGCGAGCGGATCGTCCGGGTCACGGGGGGCCACCCGCTGCTGACCCGCGTGACCGGCGGCGGCTGCGCGCTCGGCGCCGTGATGGCGGCGTTCCTCGGCGCGGGCGCCCGCCCGCTCGACGCGGCCGTCAGCGCCTCCGCGGTCTGGGGCCTCGCCGCCGAGCGGGCCGCCGCCGCGAGCAGCGGTCCCGGATCCTTCGCCGTCGGCCTCCTCGACGCCCTCGCTGCCCTCCAGCCGGCCGACGCCGAGGCCGAGGCGCGGATCGCATGAGCCTCGACCTCTCGCTCTACCTCGTCACGGACACCGCCCAGTGCGGCCCGCGCGGCGTGCCCGCCGTGGTCGCCGCCGCCGTCCGGGGCGGAGTCACGACCGTGCAGATCCGCGATCACGACGCCTCCGCCGCCGAGCTCGTCGCCCTGACCCGGGCCGTCGCCGCCGTCCTCGACGAGCGCACGACCCTGCTGGTCGACGACCGCGTCGACGTCGCCCTCGCCGCCCGCCTCGCGGGCGCCCGCGTCCACGGCGTCCACCTCGGGCAGTCCGACCTCCCCGTCACCGCCGCCCGCTCGCTGCTCGGACCCGACGCGGTGATCGGGCTCACCGCGAACACCCCCGAGCACCTCGCCGCCGTCCGCGCCCTGCCCGCGGGGACGGTCGACTACCTCGGCGTCGGCGTCATCCGGCCCACCGCGACCAAGCCCGACCACCCCGCTCCCCTCGGTGTCGACGGGTTCGCCGCCCTCGCCGCGGCCGCGGCGCTGCCCTGCATCGCCATCGGCGGAGTCGGAGCCGCGGACGCGGGGCCACTCCGCCTCGCCGGTGCGGCCGGGCTCGCGGTCGTGTCGGCGCTCTGCACGGCCGCCGACCCCGCGGCGGCCGCCCGCCTGATCCGAGCGGAGTGGGACCGATGACCGCCGGCGCCCGCGTCCCCCGTGTCCTCAGCATCGCCGGCACCGATCCGACCGGCGGTGCCGGCGTCCAGGCCGACCTCAAGTCGATCGGCGCGCTCGGCGGCTACGGCATGGCGGTCGTCACCGCGCTCGTCGCGCAGAACACGCACGGGGTCCGCTCCGTGCACCTGCCACCCGCCGTGTTCCTCCGCGAGCAGCTCGACGCGGTGAGCGACGACGTCACGATCGACGCGGTGAAGATCGGGATGCTCGCCACGGCCGAGTACGCCGGAGTCGTCGCCGAGTGGCTCGACGAGGTCCGCCCGCCCGTCGTGGTCGTGGATCCGGTGATGGTCGCGACCAGCGGTCACCGGCTGCTCGCTCCCGAGGCGGAGGATGCCGTGCGCGACCTGCTCCGCCGCGCCGATCTGGTGACGCCGAACCTCCCCGAGCTGGGCGTGCTGGCCGGAGAGCCGACCGCCTCCGACTGGCCGGCCGCGCTCGCGCAGGGAGCAGCACTCGCCCGCGCCCTCGACGCCGCCGTGCTGGTGAAGGGCGGCCACCTCGACGGCCCCGCCACCCCGGACGCGATCGTCACCCCCGACGGCCTCGTGCGCGAGGTCCCCGGCGAGCGCGTCGCCACCTCGAACACGCACGGCACCGGGTGCTCGCTCTCGTCCGCGATGGCGACGCTCCTGGCCGGGCGCGACGCCTCCTCCGACGCCCTGGTCGAGGCGCTGACGGAGGCCAAGGAGTGGCTGACCGGCGCCCTGCGCGCCGCCGACGCTCTCGAGGTCGGCTCCGGCAACGGCCCGATCGACCACTTCCACCGGCAACGAACCCCGGCGTTCTGCGCGGACGTCTGGGAGCGGACGCGGACCCTCCGCGACGAGATCGACGCGCTCCCGTTCGTGCGGGCCCTCGGCGACGGCTCCCTCGGGCGGGAGGACTTCGAGTGGTACCTCGAGCAGGACGCTCTCTACCTCACCGAGTACGCCCGCGTCCTGGCCGTGGCGGCGCAACGCGCGCCGAGCACCGCCGAGCAGGTCTTCTGGGCCGAGGGCTCGGCGTCCGCCCTCGCGGCGGAGGCGCAGCTGCACCGTGACCGGCTCGGGACCAGGGACGCGACTCCCGCGCCCGTGACCCGCGGCTACACCGACCACCTGCTCGCGGTCGCCGCGGGCGGCGGCTACGGCGAGATCGTCGCCGCCCTGCTCCCCTGCTTCTGGCTCTACGCCGACGTCGGGTCGCGCCTCGCCGCCTCCGGGCACCCCGAGCACCCCTACGCGGACTGGCTGCTCACCTACGGCGACCCGGTCTTCGCGACGGCCACCGAGCGGGCGATCGAGTTCACGGAGCAGGCCGCCCGCGACGCCTCACCGAGGGAGCGCGCCGCGATGAGGGACGCGTTCCTGCGGTCGAGTTCGTTCGAGAAGGACTTCTTCGCCGCACCGCTCGCCCGGACCGGCTGAGCTCTCAGCCGGCCCGGTCGGGTGCGCTCAGCCGATCGCCTCGCGCAGGACGTGCATGAGGGCGTCCAGCTGCACCGTGTCGGCCGAGGCCGTCTCGGCGTCCGCGCCGTCGAGCGCCCGGGCGGCGAGACCGGCCTTGGCGTCGATGAGCTCCGCGATCTTCGCGTCGATCGTGTGCGCCGCGATGATCCTCCACGCCGTCACCGGCTCCTCCTGGCCGATGCGGTGCACGCGGTCGATCGCCTGCGTCTGCTCGGCCGAGGTCCACGACAGCTCGGCGAGCACCACGTTGGACGACGCCTGCAGGTTCACGCCGACTCCCGCCGCGGTGAGCGAGCAGACGGCGACAGAGACGTCCGGGTCCTCGTTGAAGGCGTCGATCTGCGTCTGGCGGAACGCCGCGGTCTGGTCGCCGCGGATGGAGACGGACGTCAGCTCGCGCTTCTCGAAGGTGTCCTCCGCCTGGTCCATCACGTCGATGTGCTTCGCGAAGAAGACGACCTTGCCCACCGAGCGGGCCAGCTGCGAGGCGTAGTCGGCGGCCAGCGCCGCCTTGGCCTGGCCGATCCGGCGCACCATGGTGAAGACGTTCTCGCCGGTCTTGGCCGACTTCGACTCCTCGAGCTCGCTCTGCGCCACGATGCGGATGAACCGCTCGCGCTCGTCGTCGTCGAGCTCGTGCGTGATCGAGGAGGTGACCGCCCTGAAGCGCTGCAGCATGCGGGCGCCGAGCTCGCGCTCGGCCTTCTGGATGGAGCGGCCGAGGTCGTCGTCCAGCTCGACGGGCAGATCGACGATCCGCTTCGACGGCAGGTCGGCGGCGACGTCGATCTTCTTGCGCCGGACGATGCCGAGGTCGATCACGGCCTCGCGCGCCTCCGGGTAGAAGCCCGTGTCGGCGGGGGTGAGGCCCGTCTCCTCGAGGCGGCCCATCAGCTCCGGTCCCGGCTTGGTCTCGTCGATCCAGCCGAGGAAGCGCCAGATGGCGCGGAAGTCGTCGACGTCGTTGATCAGCGGGGTGCCGGTCAGCGCGATCATCAGCGGATCGTGCCCCGGGGTGGTCTCGCGGATCCTCGACGCCAGCGCGAGCACGCTCTGCGAGCGCTGCGAGCGGAGGTTCTTGATGAAGTGCGCCTCGTCGACGACCATGCCGCGGAAGCCCAGGCTCCCGAGCCAGCCGATGTGCCGGTCGAGGATGTCGTAGTTGACGATGACCACGTCGGCGAACGCGTCGAGCGTGCCGCCGTCCCCGTGGATCACCGTGGCGCGCCGCTGCGGAGTCCAGTGCTCGACCTCGCGCGCCCAGTTCATCTTGACCACGTTCGGCACCACTGCGAGCAGCGGGTACGCCCCGACCACCGAGGCGGCGAGGAGGCTCTGCGCGGTCTTGCCCAGACCCGGCTCGTCGGCGAGCAGGAAGCTGCGGTGCCCCTCGCGGGCGCTCTCGATGAAGCGCGCCTGGTGCGGCATCAGCTCGCGGCCGCGCGGCGAGACCCGGTCGAGCTTCGGCGGCTCCGGGAGCTCCATGCTCGCGGCCCGTCCGCCCGCTCCGTACTCGAACGCCTTGAAGAGCGGCCCGAGCAGCTCCCAGTCGTCGAGCCGGCGGCGCGGCGCCGGGGCCGAGGCCTCGGCGATCGAGAAGTCCGGCGGGAGGAAGGGGTTCGCCAGCTGCCGGGCGCGCACCGACTGCGGCACGACCTGGTTGACCGGCACCTCGGGCTTGGGCTCCGGCTCGGTCACGATGAGCAGCTCGTCGGGGCTGAGCTCCGCGCCCGCCTCGAGCAGCCAGTCGCGGCGGAGCTTCTGCGCGGCCGCCGTGACGCCGGCCTCCGATTCGAGCAGCGCGATCAGGCTGGTGTCGCGGGCGGCCGTCTTGGCCAGGATCGTGGCGATGCCGTCGAGGCGCTTCATCTCCTCGGCGCGCTGCGCGTCGCTGAGCGAGGGATCGACCTTGACCCGCTTGCGCTCCTCGCGCATCAGGAGGGCGATCACCAGGAACTTCGTCCGGTTGGTCGGTCCGACCTTGCCGGTCTGGGCCTTCGCCTCCACCTCGCGGACGCGGCGGGCGAGGATCGGGATGATCCCCGCGTTGTCCACGCCGCGCGAGCGCGATCGGGGTCGGCTCCCGGCGGCGTTCGACGCTCGTCGCGTCTGACCGGACTGACGCTGGCCGCTGCGAGCCATGCTCCTCCTCGATGTGTGACGGGGGGCGGAGGAGGGGTTCCCGCGCGCTGCCGTCGCCGTGCATCCGCCGGATCGCCTCCGGAGAGGCGTCGGGCGTCGGTGCATCCGGTGGCCGTCGGGAGCTCCGAGCAACGGGTCTGGGACCCGGTCGCAGCATCCCCGGCGTGCGGGTGCGCCGCCAGTCTACTCCTCGGGGCGGTCCGGTCGGCGCTCCGCCGCGCGGACGGTCGCGCTCGTCGTCATTCCGGAGTCGGGACGCGGATGACGAGGCCCGCCGCCACGAAGACGCCGACCGCGGCGAGGCTCAGCGAGGACCAGATCGCGTCCGGGAAGGCGAACGGCAGCACCGGGTTCCACAGCACGAGCACCGGGACGAGCCCGATCAGCCAGAGGAGTGCGCGCGCCTGGATCGCGAACCAGCCGATGACCGCCGCGAGGATCGCGACCGGGTAGCGGATGAAGTCGTAGGCGTCGGAGCCGACGAGGGCGAGCCCGGCCAGCAGCACGATCGCGCCGAGGATCCCGGGCGCGAGCGCCATGCGGGCGCGGTCGCGCGAGGGGTAGCGGGCGGCGGTCGCGCGGGACGGCTTGCGGGTGCTCACCCCTCGATCGTAGGCGCGCATACCCCGCCCGGGTACCGCCTGCGGCGCGTAGGCTGGAGGAGTGATCGAGGACCTCAAGAAGCGCTCGCTGCACCGTGCCCGGATCCTGGGCGGCCAGATGCGCGGCCTCGAGCGGATGATCGAGAACGAGGACTACTGCGTCGACATCGTCACGCAGTCCCTCGCGATCCAGAAGTCGCTCGGCTCGCTCAACAAGCTCATCGTCGAGAACCACCTCCGCACGCACATCACCGCGATGTTCGAGGAGGGCGGAGACGCCCGCGAGGCGGCGATCGCCGAGCTCGTGAAGATCTTCGAGCTCTCCAACAACCGCTCGTGACCGCCGGCCTCGTCGCCGCGGCGCGGGTGCGCCCGCTGCTGCTCGACGGGGGCCTGGGCACGGAGCTGGAGGCGCAGGGCGCCGCGGTGGACTCCTCGCTCTGGAGCGCCCGGGTCCTGCTGGAGGAGCCCGGCCGGGTCGTCGCCGCGCACCGCGCCTTCGCCGAGGCGGGCGCCCGGGTCGCGGTGACCGCGAGCTACCAGGTGTCCGCGAGCGGATTCGCAGCCGCGGGGCTGGCCCCGGGCCTCGTCGAGCGCGCCCTCCGGGAGAGCGTGGACCTGGCCCGGCGCGCGCAGAGCGGCTGGGTCGCCGCCTCCGTCGGCCCTTTCGGTGCGAGCCTCGGCGACGGCTCCGAGTACCGCGGCGACGACGGCCTCACCGTCGGCGAGCTCGCCGCCTGGCACCGCCCGCGCCTGGAGACCCTGGCCGCGGCCGGGCCCGACCTGCTCGCCGTCGAGACCATCCCGTCGGTGCGGGAGGTGCGGGCCGTCGTGAAGGCCCTCGCGGGCTCCTCGGTCCCCGCCTGGATCTGCGTGAGCGGCCGTTCGGGCCGCACCGCGGCCGGCGAGCCCCTGGCCGAGGCGTTCGCCGTCGCCGCCGCCTCCGAGGAGGTGGTCGGCGTGGGAGTGAACTGCTGCCCGCCCGGCGACATCGCCGAGGCGGTCCGCATCGCCCGCTCCATCACCGGCAAGCTGGTCGTCGTGTACCCGAACAGCGGCGAGGAGTGGGACGCCGTCGAGCGTCGCTGGGCAGGCGACGCGGCCTTCGACCCCGCGCTGGTCGCCTCCTGGCGCGCGGCGGGAGCGGATCTGATCGGCGGCTGCTGCCGCGTGGGACCTGCGGCGATCGCTGCCCTCGGACGAAGCCTGGAGGAGGAGTCGTGACCACCCTGAGAGCCGTGCGCGGCGACCTCACCCGCGAGCACGTCGACGCGATCGTGAACGCGGCGAACCCGTCGCTCCTCGGCGGCGGCGGCGTCGACGGCGCGATCCACCGCGCGGGCGGACCGGAGATCCTCGCCGAGTGCCGCCGGCTCCGCGGGACCGAGCTGCCGGACGGCCTGCCCGCCGGCTCCGCGGTCGCCACGACCGCCGGCCGCCTCCCCGCCCGCTGGGTCGTGCACACCGTCGGTCCCGTCCACTCGCGGTCGGAGGACCGCAGCGCTGTCCTCGCCTCGGCCTACCGCGAGTCGGTGCGCACCGCCGTCGGTCTCGGTGCGCGGACGCTCGCCTTCCCGGCCGTCTCGGCGGGCGTCTACGGCTGGCCGATGGACGACGCGGCGCGCATCGCGGTGGAGACGGTCCGCGAGGCGACCGCGGACGGCGCACTCGACGAGGTCCGGTTCGTCCTCTTCTCCGCGGACGCCCTCGCGGCCTTCGAGGCCGCACTGGCCGCGGAATGACGGAAGGGGAGCCGACCCTGCGGTCGACTCCCCCTCCACGGTGCTGCGCTAGGCCGTCTTCGGCCGCGCGAACTCGTCGTAGGGCAGCGTGATCGGGCGGGTCCGCGGAGGCATCCGCACGACCGCCTCGAGCGCCGGGCCCAGTGCCTCGCGCCAGGCGCGGTAGCCGTCCTCGTTGAGGTGCAGGCCGTCCGGCGAGTACTGCTCGAGCAGCCCGCCGTCCTCGCCCGCGAGCACCGGCCACAGGTCGAGGTAGCCCGCGTGCGCCGTGGGCGCGAACTGCCACAGGTGGCGGTTGATCTCGCGGATCTGCGGCGCGAACTCGTGTCCGCGCGGCAGGACCGAGGTCACCAGGATGCGCACGTCCGGGAGGTCGCGCCGGAACGTCGCGACGATCGTCTCGATGTTGCGCACGACGTGCTCCGTCGTGCGGTGCCAGGCGAGGTCGTTGGTGCCGATCAGGAGCACCACCGTGTCCGGCTCCTGCGCGACCAGCTCGGCGAGCCGCGCGACGACGTCCGCCGTGGTGGCCCCTCCGACTCCCTCGTCGACGACCGTCGACTCCGTCAGCCACTCGCCCCAGGCTCCCGCCTGGATGATGCTGTCCCCGATGAAGAGGACCTTCCCCAGCTGGAGTCCGCGCCCCGCGTCCGTACTCGACCGTTCGCTCATCGTGCTCCTCTCGTCGGCGTCCCGGGCGGCCTCGCCGCCGCCGGACCCCTCCATTGTCACCGCTGCACCCGGCGCCCGCCAGGGGAGCGCTCGTCGCCGGAGTCCGGCAGGTCGGCCGCGGTGGCCGTGATGCGGTTGGCCATGCCGTTGAAGATGATGCCGTGGAAGGGCAGGATCGCGAACCAGTAGAGCCTGCCCGCGAGGCCCTGCGGGAAGAAGACCGCGCGCTGCGTGTAGACCGAGCCGCCGTCTCCGGAGGGCTCGGCGCGCATCTCGAGCCAGGCCCCGCCGGGCACCTTCATCTCGGCGCGCAGGCGCAGGAGCTTCGGCCGCTCGATCTCCTCGACGCGCCAGAAGTCGAGGGCGTCGCCGGCGTGCAGGCGCGCGGAGTCGCGGCGCCCGCGCTGCAGGCCCACTCCCCCGACGAGGCGGTCCATCCAGCCGCGGATCACCCACGCGAGCGGGAAGGAGTACCAGCCGTTGGTGCCGCCGATGCCCTCGATGACGCGCCAGAGCTTGGCCGGGTCGGCCTGGGTGCGGCGCTCCTTGAGGTCCACGTAGACCGTGTGGCCGGCCCACTCCGGGTCGCTCGGCAGCGGATCGCTGGGAGCGCCGACGACCTCCGCGTTCTGCCAGCTCGTCTCGATCTCGCCCGCCTGCATCTTTCCCAGCGCGAGCCGGACGGCGCGGCGGTAGGAGGTCAGCCCGCCCTCGGGGTCGGGGATGAGCGCGCGGATGTCCTGCTCGTGCACGACGCAGTCGTACTGCAGCGAGGCGATGATGGGCACCGCGAGCGAGCGCGGGATCGGCGTGACCAGGTTGACCCACTGCGAGGCCAGCCACGGGGTGAACACCGGCAGGGACGCGATCGGCCGCTGCGGGAGCCCGGCCTCGACCGCGTAGCCGTTCATCATCTGGCCGTAGCGGAGCACGTCGGGCCCGCCGATGTCGAAGGTGCGGTTGAGCGTGGCGTCCTCGAGCGACGCGGAGCCGATCAGGTAGTGCAGCACGTCGCGCACGGCGATCGGCTGGATGAAGTTGCGCACCCACTGCGGCGCGGGCATGTACGGCAGCACGTCGGTGAGGTGGCGCACCATCTCGAACGAGGTCGACCCGGAGCCGATGATCACGCCCGCCTGCAGGGCGATCGTCGGCACTCCCGACTCCATCAGGATCCGGCCCACCTCAGCGCGCGAGCGGAGGTGCTTCGAGAGCTCCTGGCCCTCGGGGTGCAGGCCGCCGAGGTAGACGATGCGGCCGACGCCGGCCGACCTCGCGGCCGTGGCGACGTTATGCGCGGCGCGGCTCTCGACCTCCTCGAAGTGAGCGTGGTCGTTGCCCGAGCCCATCGAGTGGACGAGGTAGTAGAGGACGTCGACGCCCTCGACCGCGGCCTCCAGCGACTCCGGATCGCCGAGATCGCCCTGGGCGACCTCGACCTCCTCCGCCCACGGCACGTCGACCAGCTTGCGCGGGTCGCGCACCAGGACGCGCACCCGGAAGCCCGCCTCGAGGAGGCGCGGCGTCAGCCGGCCGCCGATGTAGCCGGTCGCGCCGGTGACGAGCGCGAGGGGGCGCGCCGAGTCGGAGGGGGTTTCGCTCATGCGGCCACGGTACGCCGATGGCCCCGGGACCTCTCCCGCTGGTGCGGGCCCGCGGCCCCTGCTAGGCGGCGCCCGGCATCCCGCTCAGTCGATGCCGAGGACCTCGCGGACCTGCACCACGTCGTGGTTCATCTGGCGGATGAGGGGCTCGACGCCCTCGTAGGCGACCTGGCCGCGGATCCGGCCGACGAACGCCACGTCGACCACGCGGTCGTAGAGGTCGAGGGTGTCGAGCGTCTGATCGAGCACGTACGCCTCGACCTGCTTGGGCGGCACTCCGACGAAGGTCGGGTTGCTGCCGACCGAGATCGCGGCGGGATGCGTGACGCCGTCGGTGGTGAGCCGGCCCGCGTAGACGCCGTCGGCCGGGATCAGGCCCTGCGACTGCGGCGAGAGGTTCGCGGTCGGGAAGCCCAGCTCGCGGCCGCGCTTCGCTCCGTGCACGACCACGCCGCGGACGACGGGCTCGTGCCCGAGCAGGCGCGTCGCGTGCTCCACGTCGCCCTCGGCCAGCAGCTCGCGGATCCAGGTGGAGGAGACGCGGCGCCCGTCCTCGGGCCGCACGTCGTCGATCAGCTCCACCTCGAATCCGTGCTGCCCGCCGAGCACGCGCAGCAGGTCGACGTCGCCCGCTCCCCGGGCGCCGAAGCGGAAGTCGGAGCCGACGAGGACCACGCGGGCCTCGAGCGCCTCCACCAGCACCTGCTCGACGAACTGCTCGGGCGAGAGCGCCCGGAACGCCTCGTCGAAGGTGAGCAGCAGCGTCGCGTCCACGCCGGTCCCGGCGAGGAGCTCGAGCTTCTGCTCGTTGCCGACCAGGACGGGCGGGCACTTCTCCGGCGCGATCACGCTGAGCGGATTGCGGTCGAAGGTGACGACGACGGCGGCGAGCCCCTGCTCGCGGGCCCGCTCGTGCAGCCGGCCGATGACGGCCCGGTGCCCGGAGTGGACGCCGTCGAACTTGCCGATCGTGACGGCGGAGGGTCCGATCCCGGCCAGGTCGCCGGGGCGGGTCTCGACGCGCATCAGGCGGCCGCCCGGGCCGTGCGCCGCCCCTGCACGCGGAGCCACCAGAGGCCGAGCACGGGCAGGACGAGCGGGATGAGCAGGTAGCCGGCGCCGAAGGCCGCCCACACCGTCGACTGGCGCCCGAACGGGTCGGCGCTCGCGAGCCCGAGGAGCTGCGGAGCGAGGAGGCTGAGCGCGCCGACCACGAGCACGCCCACCAGCTCGAAGGTGATCGTCACCCACGCGACGCGCTGCCAGGCGCGGCCCGGGACGATCAGGGCGACCGTCGCGACGATGTACACGACGGCCGAGAGCGCGGAGAGCGAGAACGCCAGCGGCGCCTCGTCGAACCGGTCGATGATCTGGAAGACGGAGCGCCCCGTCGCGGCGAGCGCGAGGATCCCGTAGACCACGACCAGGAGGCTGCCGATCCCGCGCGAGCGGGCGGAACGGGTCGGCTCTCCGCTCCCGGGGGCCGAGGGGACTGAGGGGTCGTGAGCGGCCCGTCCGGACGCATCGCTGGCTGGTTTCGACATCGCACGTCCATGCTAGGCGCTCGCCGGGCCGGGCCCGGTGGCGGGCCCGATCAGGCGCTCTGGAAGAACCAGATCTGGTGCATCCGGTAGACCATGACCGCGATCGAGAGGCAGGCGACGCCCAGGATCACGGTGCTCCAGCGGCTCCGCTCGATGAGCGCCCAGAACCCGGCCGCGAGCGGCAGGAGCAGCGCCGAGATCAGGTAGATGTAGTACTCCGGCAGGCTCCCCGACGGGCGGTTGCCGACCAGCGGCGACACGATCGCGACCGCCAGCTGGACGATCAGCAGCAGCTCGACGATCGCCGTCGCGCCGACCGAGACGTCCGAGGGACGGCGGGCGAGCAGCCCGAGCACGAGGCAGAGCAGGCCGGCCGCGACGGCGATCCCCACCTGGAGGATCGTGAACCACTCGATCACGAGGCGGCCGTCCGCAGGTCCTCGGTCGGGAAGTTGACGACGCTCTTGAGCTGGGTGCCGCGCCGCTCGGCGAGGCCGATCAGCCGCTCCCCCGGGCCGACCGCGGCGAGGAGGCCCTTCGCGCCCGCCACCGCCTCCGGGGCCGGGATGCGCTTGCCGTTCGCGAGATCGCCCGCCTCCTGGGCGTCGAGGCGCAGCAGGGGGAACAGCTCGCCCGCCACGAGCGTCGGCGGCAGGAGCGCGGCGGGGACGTCGAGCTCGTCGATCTCGCCGGCCTGGGCCACGGAGAAGGGGCCGACCGCGGTGCGCCGCAGCGCGGTCAGGTGGCCGCCGACTCCGAGGGACGCGCCCAGGTCGCGGGCGAGCGCGCGGATGTAGGTGCCGGAGGAGCAGGTGACGCGCACGTCCAGGTCGAGGAACCCCTCGACCGGGCGGCTCGCCAGGACGGCGAACTCCGAGACGGTCACGGGGCGGGAGGCGAGCACGACCTCCTCGCCGTCGCGGGCGCGGGCGTAGGCGCGGCGGCCGTCCACCTTGATCGCGCTGACCGTGCTCGGGACCTGCTCGATCGCTCCGGTGAGGGCCGCGATCGCGTCGGACACCGACTCCGGGGCGAGGGCCGCGACGAGGGCGGGCTCCGCCGAGGCGAGCACCTCGCCCTCCTGGTCGTCGGTGGTGGTGGAGGAGCCCAGCCGGATCGTCGCCTCGTACTGCTTGTCGAGGCCGACGAGGTAGGTGAGCAGGCGCGTCGAGGGGCCGAGACCGAGGATCATCAGCCCGGTCGCCATCGGATCGAGCGTCCCCGCGTGGCCGACCTTGCGGGTCCCCGCGCGGCGGCGGGTCCGCGAGACGAGGTCGTGGCTGGTGATGCCGCCGGGCTTGTCCAGCAGGAGGATCCCGTTCGGAGCCGGGGCGGGGGTCTCGAGCACGGGTGCGACGATACACGGACGGATCGGGAGTACTCCCGGGGTGGAGCCGGAGCCCTCCCCCGCCCGTCCTAGGCTGTCCGGATGAGGATCGCAGTACTCGGAGCAGGCGCCGTCGGCGGCACCATCGCCGCCCTTCTCGACCGCGCCGGGCACGACGTCGAGGTCACCGCCCGAGGCGACCACCTCACCGCGATCCGCCGGTCGGGGATCCGGCTCGACGGGGCGTGGGGCGAGCACACCGCCTGGGTCCGCTGCGGCGAGTCCCTCGATCTGGTGCCCGATCTCGCCTTCGTCTGCACGAAAGCGCAGGACGCCGAGGACGCGCTGCGCACCAACCGCCGCACGGTCGACGGCACCCTCGTCGTCGTCGTCCAGAACGGACTGGACGGGCTCACCGCGGCGGCCCGGCAGGTGCGCGACGCCCGGCTCGTGGGTGCTCTCGCCCTCTTCGCCGCGAGCCACCTCGAACCCGGCCGCGTCACCGTCACGGCTCCTGCCACGACCACGCTCGGCGTCCCCGACCGCCCGGCCGACGACGACGTGCGCCGGGCCGCCGCCGTGCTCGGCGAGGCGGTCCCCACCGCCGTCACCGACGACTTCACCGGAGCGCAGTGGACGAAGCTGCTGATCAACGAGGTCAACGCCCTGCCCGCGATCACCGGGCTCTCGGTCCAGGAGACGATCGACGATCCGGGGCTGCGGCGCGTCCTCGCCCGGTCGATGCGCGAGGCCGCGCGGACGGGCCTCGCGTCGGGCGTCCGCTTCGGCTCGCTGCAGGGACTCTCGAACGCGTCCGTCCGCGCCCTGGCCGCCGCTCCCCTGCCCCTGGTCGAGCTGCTCCCCCGCCGGATGGCCGCGCGGATGGGCGAGGTGCCGAACCCCGGGTCGACGCTGCAGAGCGTCCGCCGCGGAGTGCCGAGCGAGATCGACCACCTGGCCGGGGCCGTGGTCCGCACCGCTCACCGCGGCGGGCGCGAGGCACCGGTCAACCAGCTGCTGGTCGACCTGGTGCACGAGGTCGAGCGGGCGGGCGCCTTCGTGCCGCCGGCGGAGGTCGTGCGCCGCGCCGCCCTGGTCTGAGCCCGCGGCCCTGTCGGACGGACGCCGCCCGCGGCGGCGGCCTCCGTCCCGAGGCTCAGCAGGAGTCGGCGAAGAGGCGCCGGGGCTGCTCCGGGTCGCGGATGTCGACGAGGATCCCCGCCAGCCGGCGCGGGTCCGTCGTGGTGCGGTACGCCGCGTCCACCGGCGGCTCCTGCGTGTCGAGGCGGATGCTGGTGCTCCACGCTCCGCGCAGCTCCGGCCGGAGGGCGAACTCGCCGTCGACGAGCAGCACCGCGTCGCGGCCGGCGGTCCGCCAGCGCGCCTGCCGCGCCTCGTCGCGCACTGCGTCGAAGCCCGCGAGCACGAACCCGGTGCTGCCGCCGAGGGTGAACGGATCGAGCAGCACGCGGCGCAGGAGCTCGTAGTCGTACCCGGCCGCGTAGGAGCGCTGCTCGTCGGGCACGGCGGGGTCGTCCCGATCGGCGCGGGGACGTCGGAAGTCGGCGAGGTGCGCGACGATCGCGTCCTTGCCGGCCCGGCGGAGCGCCTCCGCGAGGTCGAGCGCGAACGCCGCGCTCACCGCGGGGTCGTCGCCGTCGATCCCGACCTTGACCCGTCCGCGCCCGTAGTTGTGCAGCACCTCCGCCGCGAGAGCGTCGAGCACATCGGCCTTCTGCGGAGCCCACCTGGTCATCCGCCCACGATACGCGCCGCCGCCTAGTGTGGGCTGATGCCCTCCGACCCTCTCGCCGACGCGATCACCGCCTGGTTCCGCACGAGCGCCCGCGACCTGCCGTGGCGCCGCGAGGGCTTCCCCGCCTGGGGCACGCTCGTCAGCGAGTTCATGCTGCAGCAGACCCCGGTGGTCCGCGTCGTCCCGCGTCTGGCGGAGTGGCTGGAGCGCTGGCCGACACCCTCCGCTCTCGCCGCCGTCCCTCCCGGCGAGGCGGTGCGCGCCTGGCAGTCCCTGGGCTATCCGCGGCGGGCCCTGCGCCTGCACGCCTGTGCCGTGGCGATCGCCGAGGAGCACGGCGACGTGGTCCCCGACGACGTCGAGACCCTCCTCGCGCTGCCCGGCATCGGCGACTACACCGCCCGCGCCATCGCCGTGTTCGCCTACGGGAGGCGGCACCCCGTGGTCGACACCAACGTCCGCCGGGTCCTCGCGCGCGCGGTCGACGGAGCGGCGGAGCCCGGCCCGCCCCGCGCGAGGGCCGACCTCGCCGCGATGTCGGCGCTGCTGCCCGAGTCGCTCTCCGAGGCGGCGGCCTTCAACGCGGGCGCGATGGAGCTGGGGGCGATCGTCTGCACCGCCCGCGCTCCGCGCTGCGACGAGTGCCCGATCCGCGACCTCTGCCGCTGGCGGGCGGAGGGGTACCCCGAGCACACCGGGCCCGTGAAGGCGAAGCAGAAGCGGTTCGAGGGCTCGGACCGCCAGGTCCGCGGCCTCATCCTCGCCGAGCTGCGCGCCGCGCACGGCCCGGTCACCGCGGCCGAGGTGGAGTCTCTCTGGCCGGACGCCGACCAGCGCGGTCGCGCCCTGGCCGGGCTCCTCGCCGACGGCCTGGCGACGGGCGGCCCGGAGGACGGCTACCTCCTCCCCGGCTCCTGAGGGCCCGTCGACCGCCGTCCGCGTCGGAGGAGGCGGGTAGGGTCGGCGCCGTGACCGGTCGCCGCCTCCGCCTCCCCCGCCCCGACGCCGCCGTCGAGCGCGCCCTCGACGTCGACCTCGCCCAGGACGTCCAGCGCGCCCTCGCCGCGGTCCGCGTCGAGAACGACCTGCCCGGCCCGTTCCCGCCGGCCGCGCTGGCCGAGGCCGAGCACGCGGACGCCGGAGCGGACGACGAGGACCGCGTCGACCGGACGGACCTCCCCTTCGTGACGATCGACCCGCCCGGCTCGCTCGACCTGGACCAGGCCCTCCACCTGGAGCACACGTCGGAGGGCGTCGTCCTCCGCTACGCCATCGCGGACGTGCCCGCGGTCGTCCGCACCGGCGGAGCGCTCGACGCCGAGACGCGCCGCCGCGGCCAGACCTACTACCTCCCGGACGGCCGCGTCCCGCTGCACCCCGCGGTCCTCTCCGAGGGGACCGCGTCGCTCCTGCCGGACGAGACGCGCCGAGCGCTGGTCTGGACGCTGACCCTCGACGAGCGGGCGGAGCCGCGCTCGGTGCACCTCGAGCGGGCGCTCGTGCGCAGCGTGGCCCGGCTCGACTACGAGGGCGTGCAGCGCAGCGTCGACGCGGGCGATCCGCACCCCTCCCTCGCCCTCCTCCCCTGGTTCGGACGCGAGCGCCTGGCGCGCGAGGCCGAGCGCGGAGGAGCGAGCCTGACGCTGCCCGAGGAGGAGATCGTGGCCGCCGACGGCGGCTACCGGGTCGAGCGCCGCGCTCCCCTGGCCGTCGAGGGCTGGAACGCCCAGGTCTCGCTGCTGACCGGTATGGCGGCGGCGACGATGATGCTCGACGCGGGGGTGGGCATCCTCCGGACCATGCCCGAGGCCGACCCCGCCACCGTCGCGGCCTTCCGCTCCCGAGCCGCGGCGCTCGGCGTCCCGTGGCCCGAGGAGGAGGCCTACGGCGCCTACCTGCGCCGCCTCGACACCGCCGACCCCGCCCAGCTCGCCATCATGTACGCCGCGGCGAGCCTGTTCCGCGGCGCCGGCTACACCGCCTTCGACGGCGCCCCGCCGGAGCATCCCGAGCAGGCGGCTCTCGCCGCGCCGTACGCGCACGTCACCGCGCCGCTGCGGCGCCTGGTCGACCGGTTCGGCCTCGCCGTCTGCCTCGCGGTGTCCCGGGGCGGAACGATCCCGTCGCAGCTGCGCGAGGCGCTGCCCCTGCTCCCGCCGCTCCTCGCCGCGAGCGACCGCCGGGCCGGAGCCGCCTCCCGTGCGGCGACCGCGATCGTCGAGGCCGCCGTCCTCCGAGGCCGCGAAGGAGCCTCCTTCAGCGGGATCGTCGTCTCCTCGGCGCGCACCCGCTCCTCGGTCCAGCTGCTCGACCCGGAGATCACCGTCGACGTCCCGGCCCCGCTCACGCCGGGAGCCCGTGTCGTCGTCGTCCTGGAATCGGTCGACGTCGCCACGGGCTCCGCGGTGTTCGGGCTCGGCGCCTAGTCCTCGTCGTCCTCGCGGGGCTTCACATAGGGGTCGGCCTCGCCGGCGTAGTCCGCCTGAGCGGCGAGCGACTGCACCTGCGAGTCCTGGCTGCGCGCGGCGGCGAGCAGATCCTCGATGTGCTTCGCGTTCTCGGGCACCGCGTCGAGGATGAACTCGAGCGACGGCGTGAGCCGGGACGTGATGTTCCTGCCCACCTCGGTGCGGAGCATTCCGGTGGCGGCCTTGAGGGCCGCGGCCGAATCGGCGCGCTCCTCATCGGTGCCGTAGACCGTGTAGAACACCGAGGCGTGCTGCAGGTCGCCGGTCACCTGGACATCGGTGATGGTGACGAAGCCGAGGCGCGGGTCGCGGAGACCGCGCTCGAGCCGCTTCGCGACGATCACCTGGATACGTTCGGCGAGCTTCCTCGCCCGGGCCGGATCTGCCATGGCTGGTCCTCACATCTCTCTCGGCGAACCGTTCAGCTCGCCATTCAACCACTCTCCGCCCGGACGACCGGTCGCGTCCGAGGGGGCCTTGCTTCTGGGGCGTGATGCCCCTCGACCGCGCGTCTGCGACGGCGCGGGTGGGGTGCCGCCTCGCGGCTCCCTGATCCTCGGGGACCGGGTGGGGAGGAAAGGCTCAGGTGCTGGATCGCCCGCAGGCTCGCTGCTCGCGAGCTGCTCGCTCAGCGGGCGCACCCACCGAGACGGGAGCGCTTGCTCTTCGATCCTGCGCCCGGAGGTGCGGAATCGCCCGCTGGAGGGTCCGCACCTCCGGGAGGAGGGCGGCCCCCGATTCCTCCCGCAGGGCGCGAGAGGACGAGAGTCCCCTCCCGATCCCGCACGAACAGCGCCGTGAGACGCCGGAAAGCCCGGGCGGACCCGGGCCTTCCAGTGGAGCGGATCAGCCTCGCGGCTTCTCCTTCATCTCGATCGTCTCGATCTCGTCGCCGATCTGGATGTCGTTGTACTTTCCGAGACCGATACCGGCCTCGTAGTCCGTACGGACCTCCGTGACGTCGTCCTTGAAGCGACGCAGCGACTCGATGGCCAGGTTGTCCCCGACCACGACGCCGTCACGGATGACGCGCGCCTTCGAGTTGCGGGTGATCGTGCCGGAGCGGACGATGACACCCGCGATGTTGCCGAACTTGGAGGAGCGGAACACCTCGCGGATCTCGGCGACACCGGACTGGACCTCCTCGAACTCGGGCTTGAGCATGCCCGTGAGCGAGTTCTCGACCTCTTCGATCGCGTTGTAGATGACCGAGTAGAAGCGGATGTCCACTCCTTCTCGAGCAGCGCGCTCGCGGGCCTTCGGGTCGGGGCGGACGTTGAAGCCCACGATGATCGCGTTGTCGATCGTCGCGAGGTTGACGTCCGACTCCGTGATCGCACCGACACCGCGGTGGATGATGCGCAGCTGCACCGAGTCGTCGACCTCGATCTTGACGAGCGACTCCTCCAGCGCCTCGACGGCACCGGACACGTCGCCCTTGATGATGAGGTTGAGCGACTCGACCTTGCCCTCCTCGAGAGCACGGGTGAAGTCCTCGAGCGAGATGCGCTTGCGGGCCTTGGCCAGCAGGGCGTTGCGCTGAGCGGCTTCGCGCTTCTCGGCGATCTGACGGGCCGTGCGGTCCTCCTCGGTGACGAGGAAGGTGTCGCCGGCGCGGGGCACGGACGAGAGTCCCTGCACCTGCACCGGACGCGACGGCACGGCTTCGAGGACGGCGTTGCCGTTCTCGTCCGCCATCGCACGGACGCGGCCGTAGGCCGTTCCGGCGACGATCGCGTCTCCGACGCGCAGCGTTCCCGACTGGATGAGCACGGTCGCGACCGCACCGCGTCCCTTGTCGAGCTTCGCCTCGATCGCGACTCCGCGCGCCTCCTTGTTGGGGTTGGCGCGCAGGTCGAGACCGGCGTCCGCGGTGAGCAGCACGGCGTCCAGGAGGTCCTGGATGCCGGTGCCCGCGCGAGCCGACACGTCGACGAACATGACGTCTCCGCCGTACTCCTCGGCGACGAGCCCGAACTCGGTGAGCTGCTGGCGCACCTTGGCCGGGTTGGCGTCGGGCTTGTCCACCTTGTTCACCGCGACCACGATCGGCACGTTGGCCGCCTGGGCGTGGTTCAGCGCCTCGATGGTCTGCGGCATGATGCCGTCGTCCGCCGCGACCACGAGGATCGCGATGTCCGTGACCTGGGCACCGCGGGCTCGCATGGCGGTGAACGCCTCGTGACCCGGGGTGTCGATGAAGGTGATCGGGCGCTCGATGCCCTCGTGCTCCGCGACGACCTGGTACGCACCGATGTGCTGCGTGATGCCGCCCGCCTCGCCGGCGACGACGTTGGCGTTGCGGATCGCGTCGAGCAGGCGCGTCTTTCCGTGGTCGACGTGACCCATGACGGTGACGACGGGGGGACGGATCTCGAGGTCCTCGTCCGTCTCGTCGTCGAGCTCCTGCTCGAGGTCGAGACCGAAGCCCTCGAGGAGCTCCTTGTCCTCGTCCTCGGGCGAGACGACCTGGATCTTGAAGCCGAGCTCGGAGCCGAGCACCTCGAAGGTGGCCTCGTCGAGCGACTCGGTGGCCGTCGCCATCTCGCCGAGGGCGAAGAGGACGGTGACCAGGTTGCCGGGGGGCACCGGCACGCCGGTCATGGCCTCGATCTTGTCGGCGAAGTCCGAGATCGACGCGCCGCGGCGCAGACGGATGACCGTCCTGCCGTCGCCGCGGGGGACGCTGACGCCGCCGAGCGACGGGGCCTCCCTGAGCTCGAACTCCTGACGCTTCGTGCGCTTGGACTTCCGGGCCTTGCTCTTGCCGCCACCGCGACCGAAGGCTCCTGCGGTTCCACCGCCGGGGCCGCGACCGCGACCGCCGCCGCCACCGGGACGCGGGGCGAAGCCGCCACCGGCACCGGGAGCGCCGCCGGGGCGCTGGAAGCCGCCGCCGGCCGGACGACCGGCACCGCCGGGACGTCCTGCTCCGCCGCCGGGTCCGCCGGGACGCTGGCCGAAGCCGGCGGGGCGCTGGCCCATGCCGGGTCCGCCGGGTCGGGGCGCGCC